>CAZFOP010000203.1:0-6936 GCA_964520085.1 uncultured Solibacteraceae bacterium
GCCGGGCTGCGCATCTGGGTGCGCATCCCTTGTACTGGGCCGGTTTCGTCGCCGTAGGCGATTGGCGGTGAAGTGGCACTGGCGCGTTCCCATAGGGCCTGGAAACTCGATCCGTCTGAATCTGCGGTACCTACCGGAAATGAGGAAATGATTTCACGTGGGCTTTAGGCCGCGCTCGAACCGCCTGAGTTTGGCAGCCGGAGGCTCGTTCAGACTCACCTCCGGGAGATTGGCCCGAGAATACGCGTTGAGCCTAAGTAATTTTCAACCGTGTTTTCGCAGAGGATCAGCCCAGAACTTACACCGATCGTTGAGGTGTCGCCTATGCTGCAAATGGCCCAAACGGCGATGTGGGAAGCGGGCGGATCAATCTTTCAGACCGGGCGTTATGACCTGATATCGGTGGCCATTCGCGTGCCAGCCCAGGCACATCCGCGGTTTGGGAGTTGTACGCCGACTGTTTGCCCGCAGCGACGGCCATGGACCCGAGGTTGAGCCCCAGTCCGAGTCGGAAGGTCTATATTGACTTCCCCCGGTTCGACGAGCGGCCGGTCTCCACGGTTGCCGCCTGAATCACTTATCGAGCGCCTTCCACAGAAACTCGATGTTGTACTGGTGAATGCCGAGAGTCTGGTATGATGTGCCGCGCGCGAATTCATCTTGCAGGTTGGCAGCCTCGGGAAAACGCTCTTTCAGCGGTAGCGCGACCTTAGCCTGCTCCAGCGTCTTTCCTTCGGCCTTCATGAGGCGCACTTCGCTCCAGAGTCTCTCCAGGTAGGAGAGGAACTGCTGAAAATCCGCCTTGGTCATGAGGACGTTGCCGTGGACAGGAATGAACCGGGTGCTCTCGTTGGCTTCGCCGATCAGCCTAACGAGCACCACCAGCCAGTTGTCGATAACCTGCGGTTGTGGAAAGGATGGCGCTGCGGCGAAACCCGTGTCCACCGGGTTGCCTCGAACCCCGAGTATCGGGAGATGGCCAGGGATGAAGAGACTTCCGGTCACGGCCAGGTTCTCTTCGGGAACGCTGACGATGGTGTCGGTGGGCGAATGAGCGTGGCCGTAGTAAATCAGCCGAACTGTCATGTCGCCCAGATTCAGCGTTAGATGACTGTCGAAGGTGATGGTGGGCGGCACCGTAACAAGACCGCTCCGGTAACGCGCCACGGCCTTCTTCATGGACTCTTCGTTCTGGGCAAACGAGGGAGGCTCGATTGACTTGGGCAGCACCTTTTCGTATAGAGCGAACTGAGGGGTCTCGATAATCTTGGGATCGTTCTTGAGAAAATAGCTCCGCATGAACGCAACATCGTTGAGCATCCTGGCGCGGTCCCACTCATGCCCGACAATCGGCAGATCGGCGTACGTCCCGTTGCCGCCCGTGTGGTCGCCGTGACCGTGCTCGTCGATCAGATAGACAAAATCGCTGCGCTTGAACTCTGCCTGGATCGCATCGCGAAACGCTTTGGCTACTTCCATGTTCCACGGCGCGTCCACCACGACGATTCCTTTCTGCGTCGCCAAGGCCAGCACTGCCACTGCGCCATCGCGGGAACCCAGGTTGAACACAGCCGCGCGAGGACTGAGCCGGAGCACCACGATCGAGGGAAGCGGGGACGGCGGCTGTGCTCCAGCCGGCGGGCATATCGCTCCGGCGGCCAATAGGAACAACGCAACTGCGAACTGGCTTTTCATATGAAGTCAAGTCTAAAGGATCTACAGATCTGAAACAGTTGAAAAACGACAGACGGCTTTTGGGATCGACAAGCGGCTGTAGTGATCGCCGAACGGCTATTCCCCGGAAAGGCCTGCTTCCCTTGCACTGGGGAACACGATTTTCAGGCATGGAAATCCAATAAACCGAGTTAAGATAAGCACAGCTCCAATGGCTCCTAGTCGCCCCCGTCTGCTCGCGCTCGTCTCCGGTTCCGCATGGCTCCTGCTGGCTGTAGTGGAGCTTATGGCAACCGCTCTCAACCATGCAAGTTTGAACATCGCGATTCTACAGGCTGTTGGGGCCATGACGATTTCGGGTTTCCTATCCTGTCTCGTGCTGTTCTGGTTGTATGGAGAATTGGAGCGGACACTTCGCGGCTTACGTCTGGTGGGAGCGGTTGCGCTAGCGTGCCTGATTGCTTCGGCTGCGCGATCCCTATTCGCCGTTCTTCTCCGGTACATCGGCATGGCCGCATTCATGGGCGAGCCTCACCTGCGCTGGCAGGCAGTCTGTGCCAGCGCGCTCTGGGGGTCCGGGCAACTTGGGTTGTGCTCGGGTTTGTACTATACGGTTCGCTATTGGATCGAATTACAGGACCAGCGGGAGAAGACTCTTCGCGCGACCGCCCTGGCTCACCAGGCCCAATTGCAGATGCTGCGTTACCAGCTCAATCCACATTTTCTGTTCAACACTCTGAACTCGATCCGGGCGATGGTCCTGGAAGACCCCGCGAAATCCCGTCAGATGATCACCAGGCTCGCCGACTTCCTGCGCTATTCGCTGGATGGCGAGGGGAGAGAGACAACCGTCGGCGGCGAGATTGCGGCACTGCACGGCTACCTCGAGATTCAACACATCCGCTTCGAGCAGAAGCTCAAGGTCACGACCGAGATTGACCCTCGGGCGGAAGTCATCGCGATTCCAAGTTTCGTGATTCATGGGCTCGTCGAGAACGCGATCAAATACGGCATGGACACGAGCGCCATGCCTTTGCAGGTGCTGATTCGGGTTTCGATTGAGGACGGCCGGATGCAGATCCTTGTCCGCAACACCGGCAGACTCGTCGCCAGAGACGAACCCGCTCCCGGCGCTGCCGTGGGGACCGGAACCGGGATTCGGAATATCGTCCAACGCCTGGAGCTGAGCTTCCCCGGCAGGTACTCCTTCGAGATTTACGAGAAGGATGGGTGGGTCAGCGCTGAAATCGATTTGAAACTGGAGACGCAGCCGGCGTGAAGAGCTACCGCGCATTGATCGTCGACGATGAGAGACTGGCGCGCGTCGAGATTCGCTGCCTGTTACAAGAGCACCCACAGATTCAGGTGGCCGGAGAGGCGGAATCGGTCGCGGAGGCGGCCACCATGATTCAGCAGTCGTCTCCCGATCTAATCTTCCTCGACGTCAAGATGCCGGGTCAATCCGGCTTCGACCTTTTCGAGCGCACACGGGTTGACGCGCACGTTGTCTTTGTCACTGCCTTTGATGAGTTCGCGGTTCGGGCGTTCGATGTGAACGCTTTGGACTACCTGATGAAACCAGTCGACCCGAAGCGGTTGGCGAGAACGGTGGACAGATTCCTGACTCATGCGAAGCCGGCTGCCGCTGCGCAGCCACTCGAGTACTCGGATTCGATCTTTCTCCAGTCCAAGGAGTCGCCCCGCTTCGTAAAAGTGGGTTCGCTGGTTTCCATCCAGGCCGAAGGGGACTACACATCTGTGCTTGCCACGTCGGGGCCGCTCGGTTTGGTGCCGACCTCGATGCGGGAATGGGAGTATCTGCTCCCGGCCAGACACTTCTGCCGCATCCATCGCTCGACCATCATTAATTGCGAGCTTGTGATCCATGTTGAGAAGTGGTTCAACGACTCTTACCGGGTTCATCTCCGGCATGTAGATCAACCCCTGGTGATGAGCCGCCGGCATTCGGCCAGCTTCCGCCAGCGATTCGGAATCTGACCGCGCGCGGCCGCCTCGTGCAAGCTATCTCAGCCGTTTGGCGACGCTCAGCGCCGCTCGGCGAGCACGCTGGCCACTCATCATTTTTCCCGCTGGTTACGCCGCCGACGCACTTACGCTTATGAAATATGGCTAATAGGCTCTGTTTCTCCTCGTTATTTGTGGCAGCATCACTCATCGCCGGTAACGCGTCCGCCGCCGCGGCTGTCGCGGCGCTTCGCACCGCGAGCAGCGCCGAACCTGTGAAGGTACCGATGGCCGCCAGTCGCTGGACGACACAGGGCAGCGCGGAGTTTGTGCAGCATAAGGCTCTTGACTCGCTTGAACTAAGAAACGGCTTTGCCGTACTGAACGATCTTGTCTTTGGCAACGGAACCATTGAGTTCGACGTCGAATCCACCGGGGATATGGGAACGGGGATCGCATTCCGGCTGCGAGGCAAGGATAACTCGGAGTACCTCTATTTGCGTCCCTCCCCAAAGTGCTCCGAAGCGGTTGACTGCATACAATACACGCCGATAACACACAGCGTGATGCTGTGGGATCTCTTCCCGCGGTACCAAGGGCCCGCGCCTTTGAAAGAAGGCGGCTGGAACCATGTGAAGCTCGTGATTTCGGGGAAGCGGATGAACGTCTTTATCAACGGCGCCCAATCGCCGACGTTGAAGATCGGCAGGCTCGAAGGAGATACGTCGGAGGGCGCAATCTGGCTCATAGGTCCTGGATTCTTCGCCAACTTCACGGTCGCCGCGGATATGGTCGATGAGCTTTCTCCCGAGCCGGAGAAAGACGTCACGGCAAGCGACCTCCGTTACCTGCGGAATTGGCAGCTCTCGCCGTCTTCCACTCTTGCGGCCGGCAAGGAGCCGGCATTCGCGGATCTTCCCGCGCCGGCTGCGGCCTGGCAACCGCTGGCTGCCGAGCGCTCAGGGCTGATGAACATCAGCCGTGTCTATGGCTATCCTATTCCTCCTTTCAAGCCGGACCGCGCATTGGTCTGGCTCAAGACGACAATCAAAGCCAGCAAGAGCCAGACTAAGAAGGTTGATCTCGGTTGGACTCGCGAGGCATGGGTCTTCGTGAACGGCAAGCTGGTCTATGCGGACAAGAACCTGTATCAGCCGCCAACGGCGAGAAAGACACCCGATGGGCGATGCTCGCTGGAGAACGGCTCGTTTTCTTTGCCGCTCCAGGCGGGAGACAATGAGGTGGTTGTGGCCCTGGCCAATAACTTCTACGGCTGGGCGTTTATCTTCCGTCTCAACGACGTGGATGACGTGCAGCGGGCGCCAACCGCATCGCAAGGCCCTTCGCCGGTGGAAGTGACGGGGCCGTACTTCGGCCAGAAGCCACCGGGCAAGACGCCCGAGATATTGGCGGCCGCGGCTCTCTTCGCCGGTAACGCGTCCGGCGCGACGAACGAATTCGGCCTCGACGTGCTCCGTGTCAGTCCACGAGTGGCCGTTGTCTACGGCGATCCGTGGAACAATGCGATTCTCGCGCTGGCTTCTTCCAAGGGCCTGGTCGTCGTGGATTCCTCCTGGTCGAAGTCGGTCGCCCTCGGGTTCCGTCAAGCCATTGCGACGGAATTCAAGCGCAGCGATTTCGTCTACTTGATTAACACCCACGAACACGACGACCATATTGGCGGCAACGCAGCCTATGCCGACCTGCCGATTGTCGCGCATGAATCGGTGCGCCGGGAAATGCTCAAAATGCCGGCCGATCCCAAGAAGCAAGCGAAGTGGCGGGATTTCAGCGCCGCGAACGAGATCGCGAAGATGCATGACTACTACAGCAAATACTATCCCTCCTTTCTCGACACGCCCGCCTATGCCGGCACGGTAAAATGCTGGGAAGCCATCGGCCGCGATTTCCACGCCGGACCCGAACTGACCCCGCCGAGCATAACCTTCGATCGGCGCCTCACCCTCAACCTTGGCGACCTGACGGTCCGCCTCATCTACTTCGGAGGATTCCACTCGGTGAGCGAAACGATCATTAGCGTGCCGGAAGAAAACTTAGTAATGGTCGAACAGTTGTTCTTCCCGCAACGGATTCCCATTGCGAGCGCCAGCCAGGCCGACACCACGACGCCGGCGATGGTGGACAACTGGCTAGTCGTGCTGCGCGAAGTACTGGACGAATCCGACGAAAACACGCGGTTCATGGCCTGCACCGGGCGGAAGTTCATGAAGAAGGGCGATGTCGAGCAATTCCTCGGCTATCTCGAAAAGATGTGGATTGGCGTGCAGCGCGCCAAGGCCGAGGGGAAGACCCTGGACCAGGCCCGCGTCTCCCTGCCGCTAAGCGACTTCCCGTTTTATGCGCAGTTGTCGAATGTTGCTTATGCCGGAACTGAATATGAGCTTCGTGGCATCCAGCAAAACAATGTCGATTTCTTCTGGAAGGTTCTTTCTCACTGACACACCCAGCGGTTGACCGCGTCGCTGCCGCTGGACGACTGGATGTGTGAGCAATGCGGATGCCAGGTAAAACGAGGCTACTTCATAAAGCTCGATATGCGACAACAGACTTAAGCAAAAGAGGGTGTAATGCCACGCAGAAACTTGAAGTCCGTTGAACCCGAATCCAGAACTCCCCGCCGCCGGCCGCAACGCAATATGCTCGCCGTTGTAGCTTTCTTCCTTGCCGCTTGCCTGCTGGTTGCCCTTTCTTTCGCGGCCAGCCCGGTCGGAGAGGCCAAGAAGACGCCTTCGGCACCGGCTCCGCTCGCCCCTGGTGCCTACTTCGGATTGAAGTTGCCCGGAGAGACGCCGGAGTTATTTGCTCCCGGCATCATTTCCATTCCCGGGCGTAACGTTGACCGCGTTGCCTTTTCACCCGATGCCACGGAGTGCTATTTCACGGTATTTGACGCTGATGGGTCCAACACCAGAATCCTCTTTACCCGCTATCAAAACGGTGCGTGGACACCCCAGGCTCCGGTGACTTTTACAGGCGGTCGAACACAGGGTGCCGGCAGGTTCTCAAATGACGGCAATCGCTTTTACTTTTGGGTCGATAATTCCACCGGCGCGCCCGCTTGGCCGTGGACTAGCGCCAGGATCATGGTGCGGCGCGCCTCGCGGGAAGCAGCATGGGGCAAGCCGGAGTCTGTTCCCGAGCCCTTCGGCGGTACCGAGACAGTGGAGGGAACCATGTATTTCTCCTCCATCCGCGATGGCGGACTGGGACGCATCGATATTTACCGGACGGTCTCCAAGCCCGGCCAGCCTTTGCAGGTGGAAAACCTGGGAGCGC
>CAZFOP010000204.1:0-6907 GCA_964520085.1 uncultured Solibacteraceae bacterium
TTTCGCTGACCTGAAGTTTCCGTTCGCTGCAATCACGACGGAGTTGCCGGCCAAGCGGGCGGTCGCCGTTACGAAGGGTGAACTTGCATCCGCCATCAGCGCCAGTTGCGCATTGCGTGGTATCAGGCGAACGGTCACTCGCGAAGGAAAGCGGCTCCGCCGAGACGTCGATCGCAATCTGCGGCCACGCGTCGCGCAGCCATTCCACCGTGCCGTCGCTCGATCCGTTATCGACGACGACGATCTCGCCGGCAACAGCCGCCAGGTCGGCTGCGATGCCGGGAAGCTGCGCTTCGAGCAGCGCCTGTCCGTTGCGCGACGGGATCACCACCGACACGCCGGTCCGGGCGAGGTTGGCGGTAAGCGGACTCTCCTCGTCATGCCGCACAGGGCGCCCCCAGCCCGCCAGGCGCGCAGCGGCATAGGCAGTGAACATGGTCAGATCAGCGGCCCGCCGGGCTGCTTGGCGCCGGCGGGACGCTCCCAAAGATCCAGCGCTTCGATGGCGAACGAAGTCGAAACCGGGTTGACGTGAGGCAGCCATGCACCGTTCTTGCGGCCGAACCAAAATCCCCCATCGATGCGCGGATCGGTGGAAACGGCCTGGAAATCGCTCAGTGCGCGCGCCTCGGCGGCGGCCGCTTCGCGATCGAGCGGCTCGGCTCCCGCCGCGTCGGCCAGAATGCGGATCCGCAGTAGCTGCGCGTAGACATCGGAGCGCGCGAACTCCGGCGCAATCTCGTCGAGAAGGTACGACACTTGGCGGATGCCCCTGGAAAGGGCCAGTGCACACCGAGCCTCCTCCACGGCCGGTATCAGGCCTTCCAGAAAATACAGGTACGCGTGCAGCCGATCCATGGTTTTCAGCCGTCCCGCGGCGTCCGGAAGGAAGCTGGGGGCGTTGGCCAGCGCCGGCTCTAGTGACTCGCGGTACAGGCTGCGAAACGCGGTGTCGCCGGTGGCGCGGTAAAGGTCCCACCAGGCCATGGCCGACTTCAACTGATAACAACCGGGCATGCGCGACCAGCTTGCCACGTCGCGGCCGGCCGGCGTCTTGGCGGGCAGGGCGAGGACCGGGTGCCAGCCATCGGCCGCGCGAAAATCGCGGGCCATGGAGCGGCCCACGGCCGCCGCACCATCGAGAAACTCTTCGGAGCGCTCCAATCGCCATGCGGCCAACAGGCCGCGGACGATGATGCCGCAATCGAAGAAATAGGACGGGGCGGCCGGCTCGATCTCAAACGGCATCGCGTTCAGATCCGGCCTCCAGGCGTTTCGCACCAGGAAATGCGCCGCGGCAAGCGCGCGTTCGCGGTAACGCCGGTCGCCGGTCAGCGAGTCGAGATAAACCAAGGCGCCAATCGAATAACCAGTAATCTCGGTCGAAACGGCCCGGTTCCGCTCTGTATCGGCGCGGTAGTAGCGGGCCACCCCGCCGCCGTTCGATTGTTGAATGCCGGACGTGAGAAACCAGTGCCCGGCGCGCTCGAATTGATTGGACAACCCGCTAGTGTAGCATTCGGGTTGACCGGACATCGCCACGAAATATTCGTTTCGCTATTTGAAACGAAACTTTTGTTTTTTTCCCATCCATGGCATCATTTGAACGAAGGCTACGCAAAACGTGACTACCAATCGACAAAGCGAGATCGTCCACACCGCGCTCGACCGGTTCCAAATCGAGCTGCCCAGTTGGGGATTTGCCAACACCGGCACGCGCTTTGGCAAGTTCCAACAGGCCGCCGCCGCAAACACGATCGCGGAGAAGTTCAGCGACGCCGGCCAGGTGCATCGCTGGACGGGCGTGTGCCCGTCCGTGGCGCTGCATGTGCTTTGGGATTTGCCGAGCGGAGTTGGCAACGTGGAGGAAGTCCGCGCGCTGGCCAGCGCGCACGGCCTGCGCGCGGGTGCCATCAATCCCAATGTGTTTCAGGACCAGATATACAAATACGGATCGCTGGGGAACCCCGAATCCAGCACGCGCCAGGCGGCGCTCGACCACCTGCTGGACAGCGTCGAAATCGGCAAGCGGCTGAGCAGCCGCGACGTTTCGCTTTGGTTCGCCGACGGGAGCAACTATCCGGGGACGCAGAACATCCGGCACCGCAAGCACTGGTTTGAAGAGGGTCTGCGGACCACCCACGCCCGCCTCGATCCCAGCCAGCGCATGTTGGTCGAGTACAAACCGTTTGAGCCGGCCTTCTATCACACGGATATTGGCGATTGGGGGATGGCGCTTGAATTTGCGCGTTCCGCCGGGCCGCAGGCCAAGGTGCTGGTGGACACGGGCCATCACTACCAGGCGCAGAATATCGAACAAATTGTGGCATGGCTGCTGGATCTCGGCATGCTTGGCGGCTTTCACTTCAACGACCGCCGCTACGCCGACGACGACCTGACCATGGGCTCGATCGATCCCTACCAGGTCTTCCGCATTTTCCACGAGATCCTGTCCTTCGAGTGGGAAACCGGCTCGCGCGCCGATATCGCTTATATGATCGACCAGAGCCACAACCTGAAGGGCAAGATCGAGGCCATGATTCAGACCGTGCAGACGGCCATGGAACTTTACGCCAAAGCCGCCCTGGTAGATCACGAGAAACTCGCCGCAGGCCAGAAGAGTTGCTCGTTGGTGGATGCGGAGAATTGCTTGAAGGACGCTTTCTCGACCGATGTGCGGCCCGCCATACGCGAGTGGGCAAAAGGCCGCGGCCTGCCCGCCGACCCGATGGACGCCTTCCGCCAGAGCGGTTACCTGGAAAAGGCGACCGCGGAACGCAGCCAGCGGAACAAGGCCGCCGCATCGAGTTACGCCTGACATATGCCACGTTACGCATACCAACTGCGCGTCAAGCCGGACGCGATCGAAGAATACGAGCGCGAACACCAGCGGGTTTGGCCAGAGTTGCTGGCCAAACTCAAAGCAGTCGGTATCTCCGACTACTCGATCTTCCGGCGCGGCCAGGAGCTGGTCCTGAGTCTGACCGTCGACGATCTCGACAAGGCCTTCGCCGAGCTCGACCGCGATCCCGTCAACCTGCGATGGCAGGAGTTCATGAGCCGCCTGTTCGAGCCGGTGCCGGACCTCGCGCCCGGCGAGCGCTTCGCCATGATGAAGGAAGTTTTCCGGCTGGAGTAGGCGGCAGGGGGCGAAAGAGCCATTTCAACCGCCCTCAACGGCGAAAGCTCGCTTCGTCTTCCTGCACCTTGAGCGCCGACGTGCGGCTCAGATTCAAATTACGATCCGCGAGCGTGCCGCGTATTGTGTGCAGCCGAAAGGGTGCGGGCGGGTTCGCCAGGAGCAGCCGCAGCGCATCCTCGACGAGCGCGCTGAAGGTAACGCCACGCCGTGCGGCGAGTCTTCCGGCGTCCTCCAGCAAGGAATCGGGCGGAGACACGGTCGTCCTCATGCTTCGAGGATAGGGAACACTGTGAGGCCGGTTCCGTCTGCACATTGCAAGTGGCGTGTATTTTTCACCTTCGATCCGCCTGGCGGTATTACCGTGACCGACGTCGACAATCGCGGTCAGGCGTACTGATCCGGCAAGCCGGGCAAGCAATCCCACGCCTGCCGCGCGCAACGCATTACACTAGTCTAGTCACCCATGCGCAACCTTGCCCTTGCTTGCCTCGCTGCGTCCCTTTGCCTGTTCGCCGCCGACGCTCCCAAACTTCGCCTCGGCGCGGATATTCGTCCCACGCGCTACGTAGCCGATCTGACGGCGGTGCCCGCGGCCGCTACCTTTTCCGGTGTCATCGATATCGACGTCACGCTCGCCCAGCCAACCTCGCTGGTCTGGCTGAACGCGACCGATCTCACGATTCAGCAAGCTACGGTCAACTCCCTGCCCGCGGCGGTGGAGACAAGCAGCGAGGACTTCATCGCCCTGCGGCTGGCGGCCGAGTTGCCCGCCGGGCCAGCGAAGATTCGCATCGTCTATCAGGGCAAAATCAGCGCCACCAGCAGCGCCGGCATTTTTCAGGGCGAGGACGACGGCACGCCGTACCTGTTCACGCAATTCGAATCGCTCGACGCGCGCCGCGTGTTTCCCTGCTTCGACCAGCCGGACTTCAAGACGCCTTGGCAGCTCACGCTGCACATTCGCCAATCGGATAAGGCCTTCTCGAACACGCCGCAAGTTTCCGAAACGAGCGAGCCGAATGGGATGAAGCGCGTCGAGTTCGCCGAGACCAAGCCGCTGCCCAGCTACCTGGTTGCCTTCGCCATAGGCCCATTCGACGTGGTGGACGCAGGCAAGGCCGGGCGCAACCACGTACCGTTGCGCATCGTCACACCGCGCGGCAAGGCCGGCCAAGCCAACTACGCCGCCGAGGTCACAGCCACCATCGTTGACCGCCTGGAAGAGTACTTCGGTGTTGCTTACCCTTATGAGAAACTGGATGAAGTTGCCATCCCGCTGGTATACGGATTCGGCGCCATGGAAAACGCCGGTCTGATCACTTATGGGCAGACCATTTTGCTCGCCGATCCGGAAACCGACAGCGTCACCCGCCAGCGCCATTATTCTTCGGATGCGGCCCATGAATTGGCCCATCAGTGGTTCGGCGACCTGGTCACGACCGCCTGGTGGGACGATATCTGGCTCAACGAAGCATTCGCAACCTGGATGTCCTCCAGGATTCTGACCGAATGGCAGCCGGATTGGAACACGCGGCTGACCGACCTGCAGGCGAAGTTCGGCGCCATGAAGTCCGACAGCTTGGCCACCGCGCGCCAGATCCACCAGCCGATCGAAAGCAAGGACGACGTGGCGAACGCCTTCGACGGCATCACCTATGAGAAAGGATCCGCTGTCATCCGCATGTTCGAAGCGTGGGTCGGCGAGCGGCAATTCCGAGCGGGAGTGAGCGCCTATCTAAAGCGCTACGCTTACCGCAACGCCACGTCGGACGACTTCCTCGCTGCCATGGCGACGGCGGGCAAGCCGCAGATCGCCGCCGCGTTCAAGACCTTTCTCGATCAGCCGGGCACTCCGGAAGTCTCGGTCGAACTGAAGTGCACCGGCCAACCGCGCGTGGCGCTCAGCCAGAAACGCTATTTGCCACTCGGCTCCACGGGCTCGCAAAGTGCCCAGTGGCGAGTGCCCGTCTGCGTGCGATCGGTGGCCGGCGGCGATTCCGCACCGGAGTGCTTCCTGCTCGATAAGCCCAGCGCCGAGTTTCCGCTCAAGAACGCCTCCTCCTGCCCCGCCGAAATCTTCGCTAACGGCAACGGCACAGGTTATTACATCACCTCTTATCAAAGCGAACTCTTGGACAAATTGCTGGCGGAAGGAAGCGACTTGCTTTACGCCGCCGAGCGCGTCACTTTGTTGCATGATCTGAAAGCACTGGCGGATTCCGGCGACGCCAAAGAAAGCGCCGCGCTCACCGCCGCGCGGGCCTTCGCCAATTCGCCTGAGCGGCAGCTCGGCGTGGAAGCCCGCGAGATCGTCGGCGGAGCGCGCGACCTGGTGCCCCCTGCGCTGCGTCCCAATTACGCAGCCTTCGTTCGCAAGACCTTCGCAGCCAGCGCGGCCAAGCTCGGCTGGCAGGCCAAATCGGAAGACGACGCCGACACGCGTCTGTTCCGCGCCAGCTTGGTTCCGTTCGTGGCGCGCGAAGGCGAATACGTGGCGCTGCAGGAAGAGGCCCGCCACCTTGCCTTTGCCTGGCTGGAGGACCGCAGAGGGATTGACCCCGACATGCTGCGCGTAGTGCTTTCGACAGCCGCCTATTCCAGCGGCCAGAACTTATTCGACCGCCTGCTGGCTGAGTTACCAAAGACAGAGGACCGCCACGAGCGCAGTGCTATTGTCGCCGCGCTGGGCAGTTTCCGCGATCCCAAACTCGTGCAACAGGCGCTGGGCCTGATCTTAGTGCCCCAACTCGACATTCGAGAAACAGTTCACCTGCTCTTAGGCGGCCTGGGCGAACCGGAGACGCAGAGGCTACCATTTGAGTTTGTCAAAGCCCATTATGACGACTTACTGAAGCGCCTGCCCCGCGCGGGCGACCTGGATGCCGCCGCGTCGCTGGTGCTGGTCGGCGGGCCGTTCTGCGACGAGCCATCGCGCCGCGCGTTCGTGGATTTCTTCCAGGACCGAGTGGCGAACTTCCTCGGCGGACAGCGCAATTACGCCCAGGTACTGGAAGGAATCCGGCTGTGCGAAGCCCGGCGCGCCGCGCAATCGGAAGATGTGGCACAGTTCTTCGCGCGGCAGCACTAAGTGCCGCGGGCCGCGCCGAAAGGAAGAAACGGTTTTATGACCCAACTTAATCACACGCCGCTCCGCCTGTTGGGCGCGATGCTGGCAGCGTCCGCGCTGGCTTTCGCGCAGGCGCCCTCTCTTGCCCAGCGAGTCATCGCGGCGGACCTCGACCATGTTCGCGGGCCGCACAGCAAGGTGTTCCGCCGGTGTATCGGAGCCGGCCGCGCCAACGAGGGGCTGCGCGCCGACTGGCAGCGGCAGCTCGCCCTGGTTCAGCGCGAAATCGGGTTCGAATATATTCGCATGCATGGCCTCTTGCACGACGATATGGGCGTCTACCAGGAAGACGCCAAGGGCAACCCGATCTATAACTTTCAATATATAGACCAACTGTACGATGCGTTGCAACGCTTACGCATCAAGCCATTCGTCGAGCTAGGTTTCATGCCTTCCGCCCTGGCCAGCGGAACACAAACGGTTTTCTGGTGGAAGGGCAATGTCACGCCGCCGAAATCCTACGATAAGTGGGCTGGACTGATTACCGCGCTGGTTCGCCATTGGGAGCAACGGTACGGCATCGACGAAGTCAAGACGTGGTACTTCGAAGTGTGGAACGAGCCCGATATCTCGGGATTCTACACGTCTACTCTCGAAGAGTACTTGAAGCTATACCGGGTGACTGCCGAGGCGATCAA
>CAZFOP010000205.1:0-6861 GCA_964520085.1 uncultured Solibacteraceae bacterium
CGATCCTGCCGCTGGTGGGGCGCCGCATCGTGAACGCCGAATTCCGCGCGGCGCGAATTCTCCGCGGCGGCGACCCGGAGCGCATGGCGGCGCGCCTGACCGGCCGCCGGATCGAGGCCATCCGGCGCTACGGCAAGTTCATCCTGGTGTCGCTCTCTGGCGGCGGCTACCTGCTATTGCACCTGGGCATGACGGGCCGCCTGCTGCTCGGCGGGGCGCCGGGCAAGCACATGCACGCCATCTTCACGCTGAATCGGGGCGTGCTCCAGTTTGACGATAGCCGCCAGTTCGGCGCGATTGAGGTATACGAGGATTTCCCGGCGCGCGTGGCGCGGCTTGGCCCCGAGCCGCTGGAAATCGCCGCCGAGGATTTCGCCCGCGCCCTCCGCCTTCGCCGCACCCGCGTGAAGGCGCTGCTTCTTGACCAGACTTTCGTCCGCGGCGTGGGCAACATCTACGCCGATGAAGCCCTGTTCCGCGCCGGAATTCACCCGATGGCGATCACCGCCCGGCTGCGTCGGGACCGCGCGCGTCGCCTGCACCAGGCGCTTGGCGAAGTACTGACCGAGGCGATCGCAGCCGGCGGCTCGTCAATCTCCGATTACGTGGATGCCGACGGGCGCCAAGGTCTATTTCAGGTCAGCCACCGCGTGTATCAGCGGACCGGCGAACCCTGCGTGAATTGCGCCACTCCCATCCGGCGCCTGCTGGTTGCGCAGCGGAGC
The DNA here is from genome assembly GCA_964520085.1 of uncultured Solibacteraceae bacterium. GTDB lineage: Bacteria > Acidobacteriota > Terriglobia > Bryobacterales > Bryobacteraceae > Bog-375. The sequence continues at coordinate 726 of CAZFOP010000205.1, forward strand.
TCGCACTTTTGCCCGCGCTGTCAGAAACGGTGACGGGCCGGGCGTGCCCGGCCCCTACAGGTCCGGCGGGAACCGCCGTATCCTTGTAACCCGCTGCCGGGGCGCTGCGTCGTTAGTGATGCAGCCGGTTCGCTATCTTTCGTATGATTGAGGTCTGACGATTTTCCCGCGGCTTTCCGCCCCGCGTTCGGGGCTTGCGCGGATTTTGCGAAGTTGAAGGAGACTTGACACGTGAAACGCATCTTCCATTACCTACCGCTGTTCCTGTTGCCGGCGTTTTTCCTCCCGCTTGCCCACGCACAGTACGGATTTGACGTCGGAATCGGCTTCGGAGGCATGCAAGACAAGGCATCCGGGACCGGCATCGAGGGCGATTCGACGCTAAACAATTTTCTCGGCTCGTGCGTACCCGGTTCCGACGCAACTTGCCTGGCCAGCAACAAGCTGAATGCGCTCGGGATGGGCATCAGCGGCAATGTCATGGCCTGGAAACATTTCGGCGTTGGCGCCGAGGTCAACTTCGAGCCTTCCAAAGATACCTACGTGGCGTTCCCAGCGATATCGTATACGGGACAGACTCCCCTCACCATCCAGTCGCGCTTGACCCTGTTCGATGCCAATGGCATTTACCAGCCGGTGCGGACCAAGAAGGTCGCCTTCCAGGTGAGCGGCGGCATCGGCGTCGCCAATATTCGGTTCTATGAAGCCGGCCAGACTGGCAGCGCCATCGGGCAGTCGAATTACAGCGAGTATTTTGGCAGCAACAATCACTTTCAAGTGCACGCCGGCGTCGGTGTTCAGTTCTATCTGACCGACCATGTTTTCCTGCGCCCCCAATTCGATGTCCATTACGTTCCCAACCTGACCCAATACGGCAGCAACCTGGTGACGTCGGAAACCGTTTGGCTGGGCTACACGTTCGGCGGGCAGTAGAAAGCGGCGAAACGCGGCGGGCTCTGGCAGGCCGGCACCCATCGGGAACTGGCCAGTCCAATCACCGGCAACTCCTCCTTGTACGGTCGCGGCTCTGAATGAATCGGAGCCGCGACTCTGCGTTAGTGAGAGGTGCGGTAGCGCTGGCGCTAGCGGGAAAATGCGTTATTCGTGGACCGCTGGCGCCGGCTCTCCGGCCAGGTCTTCGACCGCGATGGGCGGATTGTAGTAGAGCAGGCGCTGGCAGCTTTCGCAGGACATGATTTCGACGTCTTTTTTCAGATCCTGGAAGTATTGCAGCCGCAGCGCGATGTGGCACGCGTTGCAGCGGCCATCGATCACCTCGGCCAGGGCGATTCCCCTGCGCGCCTTGCGCGCGCGCTCGTAGCGGAGCACGGTTGTGGCGGGCATCTGGGAAACGATTGCGGCGCGCTCCTGCTGCAATTCGGCCGCGGCTTTCCGGTCCGCCTCCGTGCGTTCGCGTGCGCGGTCCTTTTCCGCTTCCACCTGGACCTTCTCGGTCCGCAGGGCGGCCTCGGCCGCCTTCACATTCCGGTCCAGCGGCTCGGACTCTCCCATCAGATCCAGAATGCGGTCCTCCCGCTTACGAATCTCGGTCTGACAGAAGTCGATTTCGCTCTGAAAGGCGCGGTACTGCTCGTTGGTCTTGGCCTCGACCATTTGCCCTTTCAGCTTGGAAATCTTCTGTTCCCAATCCTGGATCACGGCTTCGCTCTGCTTCCGTTCCTTCTGGTTGGCTACCAGAGCGGCGCGGTCGCCTTCGAGCTTGCGCTCATGCGATACCAGTTTCTTTTCGATGATGGAAATGTGAACGGGTAAAGCCGCGATCTCGCGCTGCAGGTCTACCAGCCGATTGTCAATTTCTTGCAGGCGGATCGCCAGCCTCAGGTCTGCGAGCATGGCTAATCGCAGTGTAGCATGCGGCTTCGAGCGTCCGTAGTTCCGCAATGCGGAGCGCGCGCGCCACAAAAAAGAAAACTCCCACGCCGAGCGGAATCGAAATGGCTAGATCCGCCAGGTGCGGCAGGCGATACCCGCGCACCGCGGAGTGAATCGTCAAGCTCGAGACGCGGCACACCGCGCCCATGGCCAACGCGGCGAGCGCGATTTTGGCCGCGCTGGCCGCGAGGCGGCTGCCCTCGAAGCCGTGGAGGCGGTGGCGCAGAGCGGCGGCCAGGGCCGCCGCGCCTGTCAGCGCCACCAGAGAAGTCGATAGCGCCAGACCTGCGTGACCCATCCGCAAACCTCGCGCCAAGCCGACCGCAACGGCTAGGTTCAGGCCGATCGAGGCCAGGCTCACCGCCATCGGCGTCCACGCGTCATTCAGCGCATAAAAAGCCGGTGCCAGCAGCTTCATCGCGGCGAAGCCGACCAGGCCCGCGCCGTAGCAGGCCAGCGCCACCGCCGTCTGGTGTGTGTCATACGCTCCGAAACGGCCTCCCTGGTACACCGCGCCGATCATGCTCTCACCTAGCACGGCCAGGCCCACCGACGACGGGATGGTGAGCAGCAGCGCCATGCGCAGCGAACCGGCCAGCGTCGAGCGAAACTCGTCCAGCCGGCCGACCGCCGCGCTGCGCGAAATGGCCGGGAGCGTGGCGCTGGCCAAGGCGGCGCCGAACACGCCCAGCGGAAATTGCAGGAATCGAAATGCGTATCCCAGCCAGCTCACAGGCCCATTCAAGGTGCGTCCGGCCGCGTCGGTTAGGCCCGAGGCCAGATTCGAATTCACCATCACGTTGATCTGCACCGCTGCGTTACCGATCAGTGCCGGCAGCATCAGCCGTGCAATCCGCCGCAGGCCGGGGTGGTGGAAATCGATGCGTGGGCGGAAGGAAAGACCGGCGCGGCGCAGGCTCGGCAGTTGCCAGCCGAGTTGCAAGGCGCCGCCGATCAGTACGCCGGCCGCCATGGAGACAATCATCCCCTGTGGCCAGTGCCTGCCGACGGTCAGCCCCAACGCCAGGCCACTCGAGACGGAGCCGATGTTGAAGAACGTGGAGGCCAACGCCGGCACGCCGAAGAGCCCGCGCGCGTTCAGGATCGCCATCGCTTCCGCCGCCAGCGCCACTAGCAGGAGGAAGGGAAACATAACGCGAGTCAGCAGAACGGTGAGCTCGAACTTGCCGGGCACGCGCTCGAATCCGGGCGCTAGCAGCCGCACCAACTGCGGGCTGAAGACGATGCCGATTACGCAGACCGCGCCCGCTGCCAACGTGATCGCGGTCGCCACCACGCGCGCCAGTTCGCCGGCTTCCTGCGCGGAGCCGGTGGCAAGCGCTTCGGTGAAGGTGGGGACGAAGGCGGAGGAGAGCGCGCCTTCGGCGAACAGGTTGCGCGTGAGGTTGGGGATGCGAAAGCCGGTGAGGAACGCGTCGTAAACGGCGCCGGCGCCGAACAGCCGCGCCATGGCCGCTTCCCGCACCAGCCCGGTGACGCGGCTGAGTAGAACGGCGGCCGAGACCACCCCCGCCGAGTGCAACAGGCGGTGCTCGCCCGCGGCCTCGCCGCGCTTCATTCCACGCGCCGGACTTCCACCTGGCGGTAAACCTCCTCGGTTTGGACGAGTGAGGCGAAACTCATCCCAGGCAGCCGCGCCGAGGCGGTGCCGGCCGCCACGCCCCAGCGCAACGCTTCGGCCAGGTTTTGCCCGCGGCTCATCGACCAGGTGAAGACCGCCGTCAGCGCGTCGCCCGCGCCAATCGGGCAGACCGCGTCCACGCGCGGCGGCAGAGCTTCCACTAAGCCGTCGGAAAATGCGCCCACCGCACCGCGGCTGCCGAGCGAGAGCACCACCGATTCCGGTCCCATGGCGCGAAGCTGCGCCGCCGCATCGAGCGAGTGCGCGCGCGTCAGAATCGTGCGCCCCAGCAGCCGCTCGGCTTCCGGCTGGTTCGGCGTCGCCACGGTTGGCCGCGCTTCAATGCCTTCCCGCAGCGCGTCTCCGCCCGCGTGCAACAGCGTCTTCACGCGCTTCTGCCGCGCCAGCCCGATCATCTTCGCGTAAAAGGAAGACGGCACGCCCGGCGGCGTGCTGCCACACAGCATCAGCCAGTCCGCGCCATCGAGCGCCTGCCGCACGGCGCGTTCCACTTTCGCTACTTCCGGCCCGGTCAGCGGCGGCCCCACTTCGTTCAGGTTCACCGTGAGCCCCTGCTTGTCGGTGATGGTGAGGTTGGTGCGGATCGGGTTCTTCACCGGTACGACTACGATTGGGTAGCCGCAGCCATCGAGCAAGCCTTCCAGCCGCTTTCCGCTGGCGCCGCCGGAAATCAGCACCGCCTGCGTCTGGCCGCCGAACGAGTGGATGACACTCGACGCGTTGAGCCCGCGCCCTCCGGCCGATTGCCGGATCGAATTGATGTAGGCGCGATCCTCGAAAGCCAACCGGTCGACGCTGAGAATTCGATCGATGGCAGGATTGATGGTGAGAGTGACGATCAAAAACTATTGTACCGTTGGCGTTTGCCGTGGCGCACGCATTCTTGCGTGCCAGGTCGAAAGTCATCTCGGCCTTTCTTCGCGCTCCCGGGAGCTTAAAGGCCGGCACGAATGCCGACCCTGCACGCAGGAATGCGTGCGCGACGCTTGGCCAATCCGTTATCCTGATGAAGTCATGCTCAGCGATCAGTTGCGTGAAGCGGGAGTAGTGGGCGCGGGCGGGGCGGGATTCCCGACTTACGTAAAGGCCAAATCGCAGGTGGAATTCGTGATCGCCAATGGCGCCGAATGCGAACCGCTGATGCACAAGGACGCCGAGATCATGAAGCACTTCCCCGCCGAAATACTGGCCGGGATGGAAGCGATGATGGATGCGACCGGCGCCAAGGTGGGCAAGTTCGGCATCAAGACCAAGAACCAGCATTCGATCGATGCGCTCAAACGCAGCCAACCCTCCGCCCGAATCGAGTTCGTCGAGTTGGGCGATTTCTATCCGTCGGGCGACGAATACGAATTGGTCTACAGCGCCACCGGCCGCCTGATCCCGGCGGGCGGAATTCCGCTCCAGGTCGGCTGCGTGGTGAACAACGTCGAGACGCTGTACAACGTTGGCCAGGCCATCGAAGGCCGGCCGGTGACGGACAAGTTTCTTTCCATCAGCGGCGCGGTCGCTCAGCCAAAGTCGCTCTGGGCGCCGGTGGGCACGCCGTTTCGCGACTTGCTCGAAATGGCCGGCGGCGCCACCGTCGCCGACTACGGCATATTCATCAGCGGCATCATGATGGGCACGCTCACCTTCGATTCCGACGATGTGATCACGAAAACCACCGGCGGCCTGATCGTGCTCCCGCGCGATCATTACCTGATGACGCAGCGCACTCGTTCGCAGGCGGAGATGAACCACATCGGGAAATCCGCCTGCGACCAGTGCAGCTATTGCACCGAGTTTTGCCCGCGCTACCTGCTGGGCTATGAAGTGCAGCCGCACAAGGTGATGCGCAGCCTCGGCTTCACCACCACCGGGGCCGACATCTGGAATCAATGGTCCGAGCTGTGCTGCGCCTGCGGCCTGTGTACGCTTTACGCGTGTCCCGAGGATCTCTATCCCAAGGAAGCTTGCGACGATGGCAAGCGCACCCGCCGCGCGGCGGGGTTGAAATTCGTTCAGCAGAAGCCGGTCGCCGTGCATCCCATGAAAGAGTTCCGGCGGGTGCCGCTGTCGCAGTTGCGGCGGCGTTTGCAGGTGGAGGAGTACGAGCGGGAGACGCCCTACGATTCCGCCCCGTGCGCGCCCGCGATGGTGCGCATCCGCATGAAGCAGCATGCCGGCGAGCCGGCAGTGCCGGTGGTCCGCGAGGGGCAAAAGGTCAAGAAGGGGCAAGTGGCCGGACGCGTCGAAGACTCGAAGCTCGGCGCCCACGTGCACGCGAGCATCGGCGGCAAGGTACGCACGGTCACGCCCGAATACGTGGAGATAGTGGCATAAATGATACCCGCGAATTCCATTGGATTAATCGAACTCACAAGCGTCGCTGCCGGCTATCAGGCGACCGATGCCATGCTCAAGACGGCGGCGGTGGAGCTGATGCTGTCGCGGTCGATCTGCTCGGGCAAGTACATGGTGATGGTGCGCGGCGAAGTGGGCGCTGTCGAGGCTAGCGTAGCGGCGGGCGTCGGTGCGGGCAGTTTTTCCGTGATCGATTCCTTCGTCATTCCCAACCTGCACGAATCCGTCTTCCCG
>CAZFOP010000206.1:0-6859 GCA_964520085.1 uncultured Solibacteraceae bacterium
CGCCAGAAAGCCGACGCCCGACGAGACCGACATGTGCGTCCCCGTCACCAGCAGCGCCAGCAGCCCGCCCAGCGGCGCCATCGCCATGTTCACCAACATCAGTCCCGCCCACTTGAAGGAATGGAACATCGTATAGAGGATGATGAAGATCACCAGAACGGTGACCGGCAGCACAACCATCAACCGCTTCTGCGACCGCTGCTGGCTGGCATATTCGCCGGCCCAATCGATGGTGTAACCCTTGGGCAGCTTCACCTGTTGCTTCACCTTGCGAATGGCCTCTTCGACGGTGCTGCCCAGGTCGCGGCCGCGCACGGAGTATTTCAGCGCCACGTAGCGCGAATTCGCCTCGCGATAAATCTCCGACGCGCCGTCCAGTTCACGGACATTGCACAACTGCGCCAGCGAAACCCGCTCGCCGGAAGGGCTGAGCAGGCGTATCCGCTCGATGGCTTCCCGGCTGTCGCGATAGGCCGGCAAATAGCGCGCCACTAAGTCGAAGCGCTGCTCGCCCTGCAGCACCTGGCTGACGGCATTGCCGCCGACGGCGGTCTGAATCGCGTCTTGCACATCGGAGACGTTGATGCCAAACCGCGCCGCGGTATCGCGGTCCACATGGAATTCGAGGTTCGGCTGGCCGATCACGCGAAACAAGCCCAGGTCTTCGATGCCGCGCACGCCGCGCATCACGTTCACGATCTCGTCGCCCTTGGCTTCGAGCAGCTTCAAATCGGCCCCGTAAACCTTCACCGCCAGTTCGCCCTTTACGCCGCTCACCGCTTCCTCCATGTTGTCGGAAATCGGCTGCGAAAAATTCCAAAGCACGCCCGGAAGTTTCTCCACCTCGCGGTCCAGCGCGGCGATCAGCTCATCCTTGTCCTGGCGAAACACCGGCCGCCATCGGTCCTTGGGCTTCAGATCGACGAAGTATTCGGTGTTGAAAAAACCGGTGGTGTCGGTGCCATCGTCGGGTCGCCCCACTTGCGACACGACCTGCGTAACCTCCGGGAACGAGGCGAAAACCCCGCGCGCCTGGTTCATCAGCCGCGCGCCCTCGGAGGGCCCGGTCGATGGCGCCAGCGTGCCGCGCGCCCAAATCGCGCCTTCATCCAGGTGCGGCAGGAACTCGGAGCCGATCACGCCGCTGATCAGCAGTGCCCCGGCCGCCGCCACCGACAGCAGGGCTAGGCCTACCGGCGCCCAGCGGTGCTCGATGGACCATTTCAATGCGGCCTGATACCGGTTGGTCGCGAACGCCAGTACCGGGTTGCGCCATTCCCCGCTCTCGCGTCGGAACAGGAAACTCGCCAGCACCGGCGCCACCACGATGGAGAATAGCAGCGCTCCGGCCAGTGCGAACGCCACCGTCCACGCCATTGGCTGGAACAGCCGCCCTTCCACGCTCTGCAAAGTGAAGATGGGCAGATACGCCGTGATGATGATGGCGATGGCGTAAAACACAGGCCGCTGCACTTCATGCGCCGCCTCGCGTATGCGCTCCATAGCCGACTTGGGCGTGTCCCGCCGGCCCAGGTGCCGCACGATGTTTTCCACCATCACCACCGCCCCATCCACCACCATGCCGAAATCGAGCGCCCCCAGCGAGAGCAGGTTGGCCGGGATGTGGCGCAGGTCGAGACAGATCGATGCGAACAGCAGCGCAAACGGAATGGTCAATGCAACGATCAGCGCCCCGCGCGCATTGCCTAGGAACAGGAATAGGACGATGGCGACCAGGATGATTCCTTCGGTAAGATTGTGCAGCACCGTGTGCGTCGTGTAGTGCACCAGGTCGCTGCGGTCCAGGAACGGAACCACCTTCACGCCGCGCGGCAGGATGCTGTTGTTCAACTCCTCGACTTTGGCGTGAATGTCCTTCAGCACTTGGTCGGAATCCGCGCCCTTGCGCAGCAGCACGATGCCTTCCACTACGTCGTCGTTGTCGACAATCCTGCCGTCGGCGCGGTGGATTGCCTTGCCAATCCGCCCCAGCCGGATCTTGGCTCCCTGCTCCACGGCGGCAATGTCGGAAACGCGAATCGGCGTCCCGCTCTGCGTCTTCAATACGATCTTGCCGATGTCCTCGACATGATCCACCAGACCCACCGAACGCACGTTCACTTGTTGCAGCCCTTGCTCGATAAAACTGCCACCCGCGTTCACATTGTTGTTGCCGAGTTGCTGTTCCACCTGCCCGATGCTCAGCCCGTAGTCCACCAGCTTGTCGGGGTCGATGCGCACCTGGTATTCTTTCGTGGACCCGCCGAAGCTCGATACATCCACCACATCGGGAACCGACTTGAACTGCTTTTCGAGCACCCAATCCTCGAGCGCTTTCAACTCCAGCAGATCGTACTCGGGATTGTCGCTGTGTAGCGTGTACCAATAGATCTGGCCAACTGGGCTCCAGTCTGTGCCCATCTGCGGTTGCAGATTCTGCGGGAGAGTCACCTGGGCAAGGCGCTCCAGCACCTTGGAGCGGTTCCAATCGTTATCGGAACTGTCGTCGAAGACCAACATGATGCTGGAGAGCCCGAATAGTGAAGTGGAACGCAGATGCTCCAGGTGCGGCAGTCCGTTCATGACGATTTCGAGCGGAATCGTCACCTGCTGCTCGACCTCTTCCGCGGCGCGTCCCGGCCACTGCGTGATGACCTGGACATAGTTGTTGGCCACGTCGGGATACGCTTCGATCGGCAGTTTCTCAAAGGAGTTGACGCCCCAGAAGAACAGCAGCACCGCCACCACTACGACGAGGAAACGGTTGCCAAGCGCGAAATCGACGATTCGCCGGATCATGCGAATGTCACCGGGTTATTGCTCCGCTGTGTTCTGGAGCACGAGCGCATTGGAGACCACCGCCGCGCCCGGCGCGATGCCAGTCAGCACTTCCTGCAGATTCGGCGGCAGCATCTTACCGCCCGTCACTTCCACCCGGCGGAACGATTTCTCGCCCGCCGGGACATACACCCAATCGCGGTCGTGCAAATGCAGAATCGCCGCCGCCGGCACCACCGCGCGCGATTCCTTCCGTTGCCCGTGGAAGGTGGCCGTGACGAACATCCCCAGCCGCATCGGACCAGGATTGGGAACTTGCAGCCGCACCTTGGCGGTGCGGATGTTGGGATCCATGATCGGGCCTATATTGTCGATGCGCGCGCGCATCGCCTGCCCCGGATAGGCGCTGAGATGGATGTCGGCGAACTCGCCCAGCCGCACACTCGGCAGGTCGTTCTCATACACATCGCAGATTACCCACACGCTCGATAGATCGGCGATGGTAAACAGGTTGGGCGAGTTGTCGAGCGTCTTCACGCCGCCGGCGTTGGTCACGTTCTGCTCCACGATCACGCCAGAAATCGGCGCGAAGATGTCCACCAGCGCACTCGGGTGTGCCACATCCACGCCCAGCACCTTCAGACGATCGAGCGCCGTGTCCACATCCACCTGCGCCTTGTCGGCCCCGTCCTGCGCCACTTCCAGATCTTTCTGCGCCACCGCGCCCTTGTCGTATAGCAGTTGCGCGCGCGCTAGCTGCGCCCGCAGTAGCGTCCGATCGGCCAACGCATGGCGGTAATCGGAAAAGGCCGAAGAAATATCGGAGCTTTGCACGCGCATCAGCAACTGCCCCTTGGTGACCGTGTCGCCCAGCTTGGCGTGAATCTCGACCACGCGGCCGGAGGCCAGCGAAATCACCGGCACGTTGCGCGAAACGTCCACGCTCACCACGCCGGTCACTTGCAACTCCGGCGCCGTCTCGCGCAGTTCCGCCGTGGCCAGCGGAAACTGCTCCGGGTGATCCACCGTAATCACGTTCACGTCGGATTCGTTTTCGACCTGCGCCGGCGGCGGCGCTTCGGCCTTGGGGTCCGGCTGGCCCTTGGCCGTGCAACCGGCCAGCGCCAACTCGAGAGCCACCAGCGTGCAGATAGTCATGCCCCATGCGAGCTTCATGGAATCACCTCGCGGCCAACCGCCATATCCAACTGAGCGGCTGCGGTCAGATAGGAGCCAATCAGATTCAGGTAAGCCAGGCGCGTGTCCCGGCTCGCTTTCTCTGCATCCAGGAAATCCAGCAAAGAGGCGCCTCCGTTCTTGAAGGAGAAGGACGTTGTGTCGCGAACATCGTTCGCCAACTTCAGGTACTTGGCTTTGTACGGCCTCAGAAGATTCACATTTTGGACGAGTGTCCAATAGGCGGAATCGACGTCGCTGAAGACTTGCGCCTCGTTCACATCTCGCAATCGTTCCGTGCGGCCGATGTCGATTTGAGTACGCTCCTTTTCGCCCTGATTGCGGTCGAAGATGCGAAGGGAGATGTTGACGCTGGCACCGAGTGTGTTGAAGCCATCCGGGTTATTGAACGCAGGGTTGTGCGTCCACCACAGGCTGTAGGTAGGATCGGTCGAGCCGTTGGCGACCGCCAACTGGTGGGCCGCCTTGGCCAATTGCACGTTCTGCACCGCCATCTTCAGGTCCGGTCGTGTATCCATCGCGATGGTTCGGAATTCCTCCAGGGGACGTAGGCTATCGGTGAAATCGAACGGGCCGGAGACGTCAAACCGCTCAATTGGGGTTCGGTCGTTTAGGAGCATCAGAAGCTGGATCTTGGCTGTCCGTAGATTCACCATCGCGATTTCGAAATCGGATTCAAACTGCACGCGCTGCAACTCCAGGCGATTCAGATCCACCTGAGCGAGGTCGCCGGCCTTGAGACGCGTGCGATTGACGTCGAGTTCCCGGTCCCAGTAGTCCAGGTTGTCTCTCGCGTTCTGCAGCACCGCCTTGGCTTGTAACGTTTGGACAAATCCATTTCGCAGGTTAAACACCAGACCGCGCTCTAGGTCCAGATAAGCCGATTCCGCTACCGCGGTGGATCCCCTGGCTTGGTCACGCCGCAACTCCCGCTTGTGATCCCGCTCGTGAAGGTAACTGAACCCGGTTAAAAACTGAGTGCCGGCGAACGGCCGCCAGATTCCGGTAACGCCATAAGGCACGATCTGAGTCCCGTCCGTTGAGAACGTGAAACCCGGATTGGGCCGGAGAAATGCCGTGATCTCGGCTGCACGGGATTCATCGATGTTAAGCTGGGCCGCCTTCAAGCTTGGATTGGCGGCCTCAAATTTCTCTTTCACCTGCTGCCAGGAAAGCGCCGTCTGCGCAAAAGCCGGAGCCAGACACGCCGCCACTCCCGCGCAAATGCGCCACGTCGTTCGCCGGAATTTGGCATGCTTATTTTGTGGCAAGGTCTTGGTTCCGAAGAAATGGCTGGTACAAGTTTCCTCTATTAAGCCTACTGGCTTCGTCAGCAAGCCCACCACCTATCTTTCGGGCCCGGCTAGACTATCTTTCGGCTTTGGGCCTTTGGTTGTAGCATACTTGTGTCTACAATCTGGATAAGGTGCACCAATGCGAATGCCACAACTCCAGGGCGGTCTCCGTGTGGCCGCAGCCGCTTCGCTCATCCTGGCTGTGGCCCTGATCGACTGGCACGTCGATCTTCCACTGGCGTTTGGCTTTCTCTATCTCGGCCCCATTCTTCTGGTGGGTACCGTCTGGCCTCGCTCCGGAATTCTGGCGACGGCGACGCTGTGTACGCTGCTTTCCCATCTCTTCGCGCCGCCTTTTCCGCTCAATGTATCGTTGCCGGAGGATTTTCTGGTATTCATCGCGCTGGCTGGTACAGGCCTGTTTGCCTTCGAAATCAGCCGGACCCGCGCGCGGGAATTGGACCACCTTCACCAGGTGGAAAACGAAGTGGCCGCGCGCCGCTCCGCCGAAGAGCAACTCGAATTCCTCATCGAAAGCAGCCCCGTGGCCATCCTCACCATGGCCTCCGATTGCATGGTGCTGCGGGCCAACCAGGCGGCGCACAAGCTGTTCGGCGTGCCCGCCGGCGCACTGGCCGGCAAGAGCATTCGCCGCTACGTGCCCGCGCTGGGCCGCGTGCCCTTCGGCGGCACCGCGCAGCCGGCATTCCGCACCGAAATGCAATGCCGCGGCGAGCGCTCGAACGGCGAAGTCTTTCTGGCCAGCGTTTTCTTTTCCACTTACCAGACCGCCATCGGCCCGCGCCTGGCCGCTCTGGTCGTCGATTCGTCGGAGCAGTTGCGGGAGCGCGAGGAATCCGGTCTAGAGCAGTTGCTGGCCGGCTCGCGCATCCTGGTCGGCGCGGTCTCCCACGAGATCCGCAACGTCTGCGGCGCCATCGCAGTAATCTACGAAAACCTCGTTCGTTCTGGCGCCCTGCGCGCCGACCGCGATTTCGAGGCCCTCGGCTCGCTGGTCGAAACCCTCACACGCATCGCTTCGGTCGAGCTCAAGCAGAGCCGGCGCCCCGACCCGGTGGCTGGCATCGACCTGTTCGAAACCCTCGATGAGCTACGCATCGTCCTCGAGCCCTACTGTCGCGATGCCGGCATCGAGGTCCATTGGCAGGTGCCAGAGGAATTGCCGCCAGTCTGGGCCGACCGGCACAGTCTGCTCCAGGTCCTGCTCAATCTCATCAAGAACAGCGAACGCGCGCTCGACAACGCCGCCGCCAAGCGCATCGATATCGAGGTCTCGGCCAACGGCCGCGCCGTCCTCCTTCGCGTCACCGATTCCGGCCCCGGTATCGGTTCCACCGAAAAGCTCTTTCAGCCCTTTCAGCACGGCGCGCAGTCCACCGGGCTCGGGTTGTTTCTCTCTCGCGCCTTCGTGCGCTCTTTCCACGGCGAATTGCGGCACGATCCATCCGTGGCCGGCTGCTCGTTCGTCATCGAATTGGCCGTGGCCGGCCCCAGCGAACGCGAATCCTCGCGTATGGCGGAACATGGAACCCATCCGGTTGCTACTGCTTGACGATCACGTGCTGTTC
>CAZFOP010000207.1:0-6851 GCA_964520085.1 uncultured Solibacteraceae bacterium
AGTCCTGCACCACCACGGCCACCAACCCGCGCGCCGCGACCTCCGCCTTGGCGCGCGCCACGGCTTCGGCGGCCAGCGCGCGGTGGTAGTCCGCGCGCTTTCCCGGCGCATAGAGATCGCCGTGGACGAGTGCCTGCTGATTGTAAACGTGCGGTCCGTCGTTCGATACGAAGATGCCGCTCGGCGTGCCGTTCGGTTGCGTATAGATGTACTGGCTGAGCGCACTGACGCCGGGCAGCAGCGCCGATTTGGCCTGCGCGGCGTCTTCGTGAGCGCTGGAGGCGGCGAGATTGGCGGTCAGGAAGCTCGGGCCGTACTGTTTGGCGCGGTCGATGGCCTGCTGCAGGGTCAGTTGCAGGGGCTGCGCGAGGCCGCCGGACGCCAACGCCAAGGCGAGCGCCGCGCGCAACGGCGAATGTGCCAGAGATAGCATTTTCAGGAGGGCGTTGCGGCGCAAAACCGCGGCTCACAACGCTGTCCCTTGTAGTATAGATCGCACTGTGTGAAGGTGCGATAAAGATTCCGGCCCCAGTGCGGCACAGCGCCGTTAACAGGATAAAATGGTCGCAATAAGATAGTTTCCAGGTGTGCGAAAATTCAGGCTGACGAGCACGTTGGAATTGACATGTAGGAAATCTTCGTGACACGGCCCATGTGGCCGCCCAAAAGGAAGGGTCTCGAAATCGTGAACCACTGTAAAAGGGGTAGAGAACTGGCGCTGATGGCGGTGATGGCTGGTGCCGTGGCGGTACTTGCGCAGCCGGCGCCGCAGCCGCAGCCGCCGAAGGTCGAAGGTCGGTGGATGGACAAGAGCCTGTCGCCGGACAGGCGGGCCGATTTGGCGATCGAGCAAATGACGCTCGACGAGAAGATCCTGCTCGTCCACGGTGTGGGCAATCGCGCATCGGTTGCGCCGGGCTCCAATGGAGGCGTCGGCATGGTTGCGGGCATACCGAGGCTGGGGCTGCCGGATTTGCAGATGGCCGATTCGGCTGTGGGCGTGCGCGCCGCCGCGGAGCGCGGTCGCTACTCGACGCTGTTACCGTCCACCATCGCCGAGGCAGCGACCTGGGACCGGAAGCTGGCGTTTGAGTACGGCCGCTTGATCGGACGCGAGCTGCGCGACCAGATGTACAACGTATCGCTGGGCGGCGGCGCCGACATCACGCGCGAGCCGCGCAACGGGCGCAATTTCGAATATCAGGGCGAAGACCCCGTGCTGGCCGGAAAGATGGTGGCGCAGTGGATTCGCGGACTGCAGAGCCAGAACGTGATCGGCGACGTGAAACACTACGCGTTCAACGATCAGGAGACGGGCCGGAACATCGGCAACGTCAAATTGGGAAAGCGCGCCATGCGCGAAACCGACCTGCTGGCATTTGAGATCGCCGTCACCGAAGGGCAGCCCGGCATGGTGATGTGCTCTTACAACAAGGTAAATGGCGATTACGCGTGCGAGAACAGCTACCTGCTCGACAGCCTGTTGAAGAAGACGTGGGGCTTTCAAGGCTTCGTGCTCTCAGATTGGGGTGGAACGCACTCGACCGCCAAGGCCGCGCTGGCGGGGCTGGATAACGAAGAACCCGACTTCCGGTTTTTCGGCGACGCGCTGAAGACGGCGGTGACAAGCGGGGAAGTGCCGATTGAGCGCCTGAACGAGATGGTGCATCGCATTGTGCGTACCGAATTCGCGGCGGGGATTGTGGACTCGCCGCCGCAAGGACGTGTGGTGGATCCATTTGCCGGCGCCGACACCGCTCAGCGGATTGCCGAGCGGGGATCGGTGCTGCTGAAGAATGACGGTGGCCAGCTTCCGCTGAACGCTGCGGCCATCCAGTCCATCGCCGTCATCGGATCTCATGCCGATGTGGGGGTGCTCTCCGGCGGCGGTTCGGCGCAAGTGGATCCGCCGGGTGCCGAGCGGACCCGATTTGGCGGCGGGCCGGTGTGGTTCCCGTCGTCGCCGCTGGCGGCGATTCGCGCCAAAGCGCCCAAAGCGAAGGTGGAGTTTAACGACGGCGCCGACCCGGCTGCCGCGGCGGCACTGGCCAAGACTGCGGAGATCGCGATCGTCTTCGTCAACCAACCGGCCAGCGAAGGGCGCGACGCGCAGACGTTGACGCTGCCCGATCGCCAGGACGAGATGGTTAGCGCCGTGGCTGCCGCCAATCCGCGGACGATTGTGGTGCTTGAAACCGGCGGTGCGGTCGCCATGCCCTGGATCGGGCAGGTGGGCGCGGCGCTGGAAATCTGGTATCCGGGCATACGCGGCGCGCAGGCTGCGGCCAATATTCTATTCGGCGACGTCAACCCGTCCGCCAAACTGCCGGTCAGCTTCCCCAAAACCGATGGCGATCTCCCGCACCCGGAGATTCCGGGTATCGCTCTGCTGCCGAAAGACGGGCACCACGTGCGAATGCCCGATTTCGATATCGATTACACGGAGGGCCTGGAGGTTGGCTACAAGTGGTTCGACGCCGAAAACAAAGAGCCGCTATTCGCGTTCGGCCACGGGCTCAGCTACACGGCGTTCGCTTATTCCGGGCTTGCGGCATCGATCGACAGCGTGACGTTTACGGTGCGAAACACGGGCCAGCGCGATGGCGATGAGGTCGTCGAAGTATACGCAGGGCTGCCGGCCGAGGCGGGCGAACCGCCGAAGCGGCTGGTGGCGTGGGACAAGGTCGCACTGGCCGCCGGTGAATCGAAGACGGTGACACTGCCGTTCGATCCGAAGTTCCTCTCGATATTCGATGAGCACAAGGACGGGTGGGAATTGCTGCCGGGCGAGTACAAGATCTTTGTCGGCGGGTCGTCGCGGAGTACGCCGCTGACGGCGGTGGTAAAGCGCTGAGGGGTTCTGAGTATATGCGCCCGCAGGACGGCTCGAAGCCAAGCTGCAAATGAAGGACCTTCCCCGAAAAGGCCGTGGGCGTTCCGGCACGCAGGGTCGCTCTGCAGACCGCAAGGATCGGCGACAGCCTCGTCTTGCACGGGCACTTGTGGTGCTTTACGAAGACGATGCGGTGGTGGTGGTCGACAAACCTGCCGGACTTCCGGCGGTGCCTGTCAGAGGCTCCGATACTCCGTCCGCCTGGTCGCTTCTTTCCGCGGAACTCAGTCGGAAGAGACAGCGGGCCTTCGTCGTGCATCGCATCGATCGTTTTACGTCCGGTGTGATGCTATTTGCGAAAACCGAGCCGGATCGGGATAGACTCGTTCGACAGTTTCTCTCCCATACTCCCATGCGAAAGTATCTGGCGGTGGTTCGTGGACGGCTCGGCGCCAGGGAAGGGAAGCTGGTCCATTACTTTCGACGGGAAGGAATGTTCCAGAAATTGCGTATCGAGAGCGATCCTGAAGCGGCTCGCGCCGAACTTCGATATTCCGTCGAACGCTCCTTGGTGGGCGCAACGCTGGTCCGAGTTGAGTTGGTGACGGGATTGCAGAATCAGATTCGAGTGCAGTTTTCGGCGATCGATCACCCGGTGGTGGGCGACAGGAAATACCACCCGGCGGAAGCTGCGGAGCGGCGAATTGCCCGCGTCGCTCTGCACGCGACGCATCTCCAGTTCCTGCATCCGCGCTCGGGAGAGAGCGTCTCGATTGACAGCGAATTGCCAGCGGATTTCCGGTCTCTGGTGCAGGCGTTGTCGATACCGGAGCGGTCGCGGCGGTGAGCGAGCGCTGCGTTGAGACGACAACGGGCGAGCGAAAGCATGCCCCACCAGGGCGTTTAGGCTATCATAGAAGCATCCTTGCTTTCCATCCATAACATCTCCATGCGCTACGGCGCCAGAACACTGTTTGAAGACGTTACCTGCACGTTTCTTGCGGGGCGGCGGTACGCAATCACGGGTCCCAACGGCGCTGGAAAATCGACGCTGATGAAGATTCTGTCGGGCGAGTTGGAACCTGCCAAAGGGTCGGTTTCGCGGCCGAAGAAATTCGGCGTGCTGCGCCAGGACCAGTTCGCCTTCGACGGATTCCGCGTGATCGATACTGTCATCATGGGTAATCTGCCGCTCTGGCGGGCGCTCGAAGAACGCGACGTGCTGTATTCCAAGCCGCACGAGCGACTCACCGACGACGACGGCATGCGACTGGGCGAACTCGAAGGGGTGGTGGGCGAAGAAGGCGGCTACACGGCGGAGGCCGACGCGGCCGTGCTACTGGACGGGCTCGGCGTGGAATCCGGCTTGCACGAACGGCGCATGGGCGAGTTGCAGGGCGGCCAGAAGGTGCGCGTGCTGCTGGCGCAGGCTCTCTTCGGCAACCCGCCAGCGTTGCTGCTGGACGAGCCGACCAACCACCTCGACCTGGAATCCGTGCACTGGCTGCAGGATTATCTGTGCGAATACGAAGGAGTGCTGATCGTGATTTCGCACGACCGGCACTTCCTGAACAGCGTGAGCACGCACGTGGCGGATATCGACTATCAAACCGTCATCACGTACACGGGCGGGTACGACGATATGGTGCTGGCGAAGACGCAGGTGCGCTCGACCATTGAGGCGGGCAACGCGCAGCGCGAAAAAAAGATCGCGCAGTTAAACGAATTCATCGCGCGCTTTTCGGCGGGCACGCGGTCGAGCCAGGTGATGTCGCGCAAGAAGGAAGTCGAGCGGCTACAGACCTCGGAGCTGGCGAAATCGAACATTCAGCGGCCGTACATTCGATTTGAGATGAAGCGTCCATCGGGCCGGCATCCGCTGGAGGTCAAGGGGCTCGAGAAAAGCTATGGCGATTTGCAGGTGATCGACGGGTTCACGGCCAGCGTCTCGCGCGGGGAGAAGATCGCGCTGATGGGCCGCAACGGGGCGGGGAAGACCACGCTGCTGAAATCGCTGGTGCGCAGCGCCACAGGCTTCATCGAGGATGGCGACCGGCACTTCGACGTGGACGCGGGGCTGGTGGTGTGGGGTCACGAAGTGGCGGTGGGCTACTTCGCCCAGGACCATTCGGATTCGATCGCGCGCGGCACGACGGTGATCGAGTGGCTGCATGAGTTCGACCCGCAGGCGTCGCAGGAGGAATTGCGCGGCCTGCTCGGCCAGATGCTCTTCAGCGGCGAGGACGCCGTGAAGCCGACCCATGCGCTATCGGGCGGCGAGGCGGCGCGGTTGATCTTCTGCCGCCTGATGCTGCAGAAGCCCAATTTCCTGGTGCTGGACGAACCGACGAATCACCTGGACCTGGAGTCGATCAACGCCCTCAATATCGCGCTACAAAAGTACGCGGGAACGGTGCTGCTGGTGACGCACGATCACGACCTGATCGAGGAAGTCGCCACGCGGATCTGGCATTTCGAGGACGGCCGCATCGAAGACTTCAAGGGCCCGTACGAAGAGTACGTGGCCTACGCCGAGGAGAAGGCGTCGTAGGGGAGTGCGCGCGTTGCGCGAAGAAATGTCGAGATGACTCTCGCGCGCAGCGGGCCGGACGGCCCGCGCTGCGCCTGGGGGAACTCGGTTCGCTTGGAGAGGTGTAGACACTCGGATCATGAAGCCGGCGCAACGGTTGACCGCGATCCTCTCACACGAGGGCTTCGTGGCCTTGTGCCCGGAACTCGATGTTGCGAGCGAGGGCGCGTCGATTGAAGAAGCGCGGGCCAACCCCGTCGAGGCGCTGACATTGTTCTTCGAAACTGCCGCGCAGTCGGAAGTCGCACGGCGATTTCAGAGCGAACTGTTTGCGGCGTCGCCTGCTATACTGCGGGCATGAAAACAGCCGTGGTCATGCTGCTGGCGGTGTCTGCCGCCGCCTTCGGAGAAGACGCGCCGGCCACAATGACCAAGCTCATGGTCAAGCTAGAGAGCCCCGAGATTCCGAAGGATAGCTTTGCGGCGCAGCCAAAACGAATATACCGCGCCTCCGCGCGGTATTGCCGAACGGAGGAAAACCCCGACCCTGAAAACGGGATTCACGGTCTGATGATCGTCAACGAGCCGGATATCTGGATGATCAACCGGCTGGACAATTCGGCTCGACACATAGTCGACGAGGGCCCGACCTTCAACTGCCGGATGCCCATCTTCGCCACCAACGAGGACGTTAAGTCCGCGGCAGACGTGGACAAGCCGGTCATGCAGCTCGAATTTGGGCGCGAGCTCGAATACTTCCGGCCGAGGTCGAAGGCGCCGACCGCAGGGCCGGTCCTGCAAGGGAAGGCGACGAGGGTCTACACCGTCGATGACGGCGGCTGGCAGCTATTCCTGTTTACGGGCGGAGATCCGGAGGCTCCCGTCTCGGTAGTCAGAAAAAACGACAAGACGCGTGAGATCTTGTGGTATGGAGAATACGAGCAGCTCCCGTTCGACGCGAAGCTGTTTGCCAGGCCCGAGGGCGTGAAGATCGAGGAAATGAAGCAATAGCTGTCCGTCTGCTCGACCATCCGATGGCGCGTGTCGCGCATTGCAATGGTGGAGTGTGTGGGAAGAAATGTGGAGACGAATCTCGACACAGCAGGCTTGACAGCCTGCGCCACGATTGCGGTCGGAACTGGACGCACCCATGTTCCGGCGGGGGCGGAGTTTCCGCTCTTTTCACCCCGCTTGCACTTTTAGATCCGTTTCGGGTATTATGAAAAGGTTTCGCGAGTGTCGCTTTCTGCTCCTGTGCTACCGCCTGTTTTGTGACAAGCCCGGCTGGGAGTGAGGCCCCGAGGTTCCACCGGTTACTCCGCCTGGAACATGGGCCTGTCAAAAAAAGCTAGTAATCCTCGCTTGTTGTCGGCCTCGAAAGGGCCTGTTGTGTGGAGAATCGGTGCGGGATCCGGATGTCGCGGATTGCGTTTACCGGATGAGTTTCAACGCAAAGAGGAAGATTCGTGCCAACTTTTAACCAACTTG
>CAZFOP010000208.1:0-6840 GCA_964520085.1 uncultured Solibacteraceae bacterium
ACAGGTGCAGACCGAAGTATCGCGCTCGGCGCCGGAGCCGATGCAGCCGCTCGAAAAGCTGGTCGAGTGGAACTCGCCAACCGGGCAGGCCGGCTCCAGCCAATAATTCAAAACATAAGGAAGGCAAGAATGAAACTGACAATTCTGAAGACAGCTCTATTGGTGTCCGCGTTGGGAGGGTTTGCATTGGCACAGCCGTCGCCGGATGCCGCGCCCCAGGCGCCACCGGTGCCCCCAATCGCGCCCGTTCCGCCACGGGCGCCGCGCCCACCGCAGCCTGGCCACCCCATGATGATGCCGGGCTGCGGCATGGCGATGCCAGGCCACGACATGGCGATGCCCGAGCACGGCATGATGATGCCGGGTCCGGCTGGAAAGTGGTGGGATAATCCCGATTTGGCCAAACGGCTGAATCTCACCGCAGATCAGCAAAAGAAGATGGACGAAGTGTTTCAGCAAAACCGGCTGCGCATGATCGACCTTCATTCGGCGCTTGAAAAGGAAGAAGCCACCCTCGATCCGTTCATCGACGCGGCCAACCCCGATGACGCGAAGGTTCTGCCACAAATCGACCGTGTGGCGCAGGCGCGCGCCGAATTGGAAAAGGCCAACGCGCGGTTGCTGCTGGGATTGCGCCACGTGCTGACGCCGGAGCAGTGGAAATCGCTTGATAGCGACCGGCACGGCGCTCACGGATCCGATGGCCACGGTGGCCCAGGCGGGCACGGCAGCCCACACCCGCCACAGCCGCCGGAGCGGGAGTAGCTTCAGATACCTCACATCCACGCAACTCAGCAGCGTGGCGCGGGCAGCCTTGCCTCGGAGCGTCGCCCGTCGTGGCGACGTTCCGAGCGACGGCGGTTTGGCGCGGTGATCGAGAAGAACCGAGACACAGCAGGCAGAACTCCCCGCACCAAGTCGGCAGATTGAGTTGTAAGAACTGCGAGCTACGGCTGCACCGGGCCGGTAAAGGCCTGGCACCCGTCCTGCCGGCACTCGAATCTCAGCGACCGCGTGCTCTCGGCGCCGTTCCCCGCTGCCGCTGGCTGGAACTTCCAGCGGCGTGCCGCTTCCAGCGCCACCCGGTCGAAATACTTGCTCCCTGGTTGCGAAGCGAGTTCCGCATTCACCACCGAGCCCGACCCGTCGACGCGGACGCGCACACGGACCGTCACCAGACCTCGAATGGTCGCCAGAATCTCCCGTGGAACTTCCGGCACGACGCGATCGACCGCGTCTCCCGCCGGGAATTTGGTGGCGGAATCGTTCGCTGCAGGCGCCGCTACCGCGGGTTGGGTCGTGGGTGCGGGCGCCTCATTGGGCACGGTGGCGCTGGGCGGGCTGGCGCTGGCGGGAGCGGCGCTCGCGGCTGCGGGCGGTGCTGGAAAAGGCGCCGGCTTCTTTTCCACGACGACTGGCTCAGACGGGGCGGTGGACTGCAACTCGGCTGTGGGAGCGGGAGGCGACACTCTGGTGCGCGTCAGCAGCAATCCAGAAACGATCAGTCCGCCCGCGACGAGTCCCGCCGCGGCCGCCCAGAGATACAGCCGTTTCCCAGCCGCCTTCGACGCGGCCGGTTTCGCGATTGGTTTTGACGCCACAAGCACCGGACGCGGCTGCGGCGCCGCTGCGGGCGGATGCAATGCGAGGGCGATGTCCCCGAGCGAGCAGCGCAGCCGCGGGTCGGTGCGCAGGCAGCGCCGCGCGATGTCGAAAAACGGCGCTTCGAGTCGCTCGGGGACGGCCGGGGCCGTCGCTGCATTGCCGTCCCATGCGGGCGGCCGTTGCGTCAAGGCCTGCATCACCATCATACCCACCAACCAGACATCTCCGGCCGGCGTCATGCCGGCGCGGCTCTCGGGTGGGCCATTCACGTTCGGCGCCCATAAATCGTCGCTCGACTCGCCGATCCGCAGCAACCCGTCGCTCGAGATTTTTACCCGATCGCCGGTTGCCATGATGTTGGCGGGAGTAAGGGAGCCGTGCACGAAGCCCTCCGCGTGAAGGTATCCCAGGGTCTCCAGCGCCGCATCCAAAATCTCCCGCACTTCAGCCGGCGCGAGCGGCCGAACCGGGATCACCTGCGACAGGTCTTCTTCGCTCTGCTCCATGACCGCGTATGCCAGGAAAGTTCCCTCATGCTGACACGCGCCGAACTGAAAGAGGGAAAGCAAGCCGGCGTGCGACAACCTGGCGGCAAGCTCGCGCCGCAACACCCAGGTTTGCGCCTTGGCAGGATCGGCCGGAACCAGCTTGATTACCGCTCTTTGCGGAGTTTGGGTGCCGTATTCGGTAAGGAAGACGCCGCTGTGCGCGGAGCCGCCCACGTATTGATGCAGGCGGAATCGCCCATCGATTACGTGACCTTCCCACTGCTTCCATTCCACTGACGTGATCTCCCCAATGGTTAACTGTCGTGTTGCGCTCATGCCCGAAGAGCTAAATATCGTCCGCAGAGCGGCCTGAAGTCAATATTGTCTCTCATAGAGAATCCATACTCTCAGCCAGAGGTCGGATTTGACCTATGCTAAAAGTAATCATTGTTTCGCCGCCAGAATCGGATAGGGGGCAGGCTCACTATCGGGCGCGATGCGCAAGGAAACTGCACGCACCGCCTGCAGTGGGTTCTTAGAGACGAACCCGGTGCGAGCCGGCACCGCGCTAAAATCTACGCATGCGAATCCTCGCCGCCCTGCTGCTGGCTGGTTGCGCCGCCGCGCAGCCGCCATTCACTCTCAACCAGGTTATGAGCGCCGCGTTTTCCAGCGAACTTTCGGCAGCGCCCGGTGGCGGCAGGTTCGCCTGGGTGGAAAACGCGCGCGGCGTGCGCAACATTTGGGTAGCCGAAGCGCCGCGCTATCAGGCGCGCCAAATCACCGACTATACCCAGGACGACGGCTACGAGCTGGCCGGCCTCGTCTGGACGCCGGATGGCGGGTCGATTGTCTACACGCGCCTGGATGGCGCCAACCGCGCGGGCGAGTATCCGAACCCCTCACTCGATCCGAAGGGCACCGAACAGGATGTCTGGTTGGTGAGCCTGGCGAGCTTAGCGGGCGGCGCGCCGCGCAAAATCGGCGAAGGCGGTTCGCCCGCGGTGGCGCCCTCTGGCGGCCGCATTGCTTGGATTCATAAGGGCCAGCTTTGGCTGGCGCCAGCCGATGGGAGTGCGCTGGGGGTCGCGCTCAAGACGCGCGGCCAGTGCGCCGGCCCGGTCTGGTCGCCGGATGGAACGCGCGTGGCGTTTGAGAGCGACCGCGGCGACCATGGCTTCATCGGCGTTTACGACACGGCATCCTCCACCTTGCGCTACCTCGATCCCAGCACCGATAGCGACCGCGAGCCCGTCTGGTCGCCCGACGGCCACAGCGTGGCCTTCCTGCGCATCCCCTCGACCGGCGTGCGCACGCCGCGCGAGCCCCAACTCGCCGGCGAGCCCTGGTCCATCCGTGTCGCCTCCGCCGAAAGCGGCGAGGGCCGCGAAGTCTTCCGCGTACGCCCGGGGCAGGGTAGCGTCTTCCGCGAAATCACCGCCGCGCGGCAGATTCTGTGGGCCGGATCTCGCCTGGTTTTCCCCTGGGAGGCTTATGGCTGGACGCACCTTTACTCGATTCCCGCCACCGGCGGCGATCCGCTGTTGCTCACGCCCGGCGCCTTCGAAGTGGAGGGGGTTGCCCTGGCGCCGGACGGCCGCGAACTGTTTTTCAACTCCAACCAGGGCGATATCGACCGGCGCCATCTCTGGAGGGTCGCCGCATCGGGCGGCGCGCCGGAACCGGTCACCAAGGGAGACGGCATCGAGTGGGCGCCCGCGCCGGCGGCCGATGGCGCGCTTGCATTTCTCCGTTCCGATGCGCAGCACCCCGCCCGCGCCGCCATCCGCTTAGGTGCCGAATTGCGCGACCTGCATCCTGAGTCCATCCCGTCCGATTTTCCGCTGAGTCGGATGGTGACGCCGCAGCAGGTGATTTTCTCGAGCGCCGACGGTCTCGCCATCCACGGACAGCTCTTTCTGCCGCCTACCGGCAAGCCAGGCAGCCGCGCGCCCGCGGTGGTCTTCTTCCACGGCGGATCGCGGCGCCAGATGCTGCTCGGCTGGCATTATATGTATTACTACGCAAACGCTTACGCGCTGAACCAATATCTCGCCAACAGCGGTTTCGTGGTGCTGTCGGTGAATTATCGCAGTGGTATCGGCTACGGATTGGATTTTCGCGAGGCGCTGCGCTACGGCCCTGCCGGTGCGAGCGAGTATAACGACGTGCAGGGCGCCGGCGTGTATTTGCGGTCGCGCCCCGAAGTCGATCCGGACCGCATCGGCGCCTGGGGCGGATCCTATGGCGGTTTCCTCACCGCCATGGCGCTGGCGCGCGCCTCCGATTTGTTCCGCGCCGGCGTGGATCTGCATGGGGTCCACGACTGGGCCGCCGAACTCGAGATACCGACCACCGCACCCGATTACCAACTGGCGTTCGACTCTTCGCCGATGGCGTTCCTTTCCACCTGGCGCTCGCCCGTGCTGCTGATGCAAGGCGACGACGACCGCAACGTGAAGTTCAATCAGACGGTGCGGCTGGCCGACGCTCTGCGCCGCCAGCACGTGGATGTGGAAGAGCTGGTGTTCCCCGACGAGGTGCACGATTTTCTGCTCTGGCGCCATTGGCTGGCAGCCTACCAGGCCGCTGTGAGCTTCCTGGAGCGCAAGCTGAGGTAGCGTGGCGCGGCAGAGGCGCGGGAAGAACGGGCGGCGGCGGCATTGTAAGCGGTGATGCCCTGTGGTACCTTCAGATTCGGACGACAACGTCTCGAAAGCGAGGGCAGGACGGATGATCCGCGACGCACGCATTTTCTGTTTTCTCGTACTTACGCTTGCCGCATTGAGCGGTTGCTCCAGCGCGCCACCAGCCAAGGATTCCAAGAAAGCCGGGACCGCGCTAGACAGAATCCAGGGAAAGGCCCAAGTTCTGCTCGAATCGACTGGAGCGGCTGATGCCGCGCTGAGCGCGGGTGGATCCTCTGTATACATTCGGGAAGGCGACCGTCGCTACCGCCTGTTCTTGAGGACGCCAGTTGAGGTAGTCGATGGGAACGAGTATGTTGCCGAGGGCGTCTACGCGCAAAAGGCCATCGACAATCTTGGCGACCCCGATCAGGGCAAGAATGGCTATCCGCTCCCAGCGAGCTGCGAGCGTGTCGTTAGGATGGCCTGGAGCGATCTGTCCTTCGATGCATTCGATGCGGATGCCTCCCTTGCGTGCGCTAGGGTGAAACGGTATCCCGCCAGACCCTTGTTCCTGGTTGTGCGGATACGGCCCGCTACATCTGCGGATAACACCGCCGCTTCCGGGGAAGCGAAGAAAGGTGCCGCGGCCGAGGAGAAGAACGTCCCCGAAGTCTCTGTTGCGGCGGAAAAGCAACGCACCTTTCTGATTTCGGGTCCGGCCGTTCAAACCGCACCGCTTTGGGAGCCCACGGGGGGAACCGTTCGTTGCAAAGTCGTCATCGACACCGAAGGGAAGATCTCCGGGCTCGAAACCGGCGTGCAACTCTGTGAGGCTGTGCCGTGGTCTCAATTCCGTTATCAGCCGCCAGTCCAGGGTGGCCACCCCGTCACAGTGAGAACCGAGGTTGAAGTGCGCTTCGACCCACGCAAGTAGCAGCCTCGACGCACCGGTCCCAATACTCGCGCCACTTCGTATCGGCGTGCGAGAACATCGAGTTATTCGGTCTTGTCTTCAAGGCGCACTTGGCTCGCCGCCTGCCGGGCCGCTGCGAATTTCTTGCACCGCAGACCGAAGCGACGAAACTCGGCAGCGGTCAGTCTTCGAGATGGGCGTTACACGTCAAAGTGGACCCCTTCCACACTGGCGTTTGGCCGGAGTTCGTGGCCCACAGTTAACGGGAACATATATCCTCGAGCCCACTATCGAATTCCCCGACGCACCATCGCCCAGGTTAGCGAAGAAGGACGCATCGCTAAGCACTCCCGCGATCAGGTTATTTTCCACTCGCACCTGGAGCACCTGGTTTCCACCCGCGGCATCCAATCCGGCGGTCACGTCGATGCCCTTGATTCCTGAGGCGGGCGTGACACCAAGCGTGGGAATCTGGTCCACCTGGTTGCAATAGATCTGCGCGGCAGACACGACATTATTGTCGGCTGGAGAGGGAGGGGCGTTCGGTGGGGCGCTGCCCCCAAATCCTCCGACAACGTCGATTCCAATGAACGGCGTGTTCACGTCGTTATTGGCAATCGAGATACCGTTGACGCTGTTTCCCGGCTCCAGCCATCCCGCCCATACCCCAATTCCCCCGCTCGCGAACGCCATATCCAGGGTGAAGTTTGGGTTTCCGGGAAGAGTCAAGCTCCGGATGCTGTTTGCCTGTATAAGCACGTGGGACAGCGAATTCCCGGTCGAGGGTCTGCTGAAGTACCCGCCGCTGGAGCCGCCTTCGAGTTGCACTGTGCCCGTCATCGTGTTGCCCAGTATGGAGAGACTGTCGATCGCGTTGTTGCCGTTCCCGCAACATGCCGCTTGAGCGAAGATTCCGAAGCCCACGGCTCCGTCGATTGTGTTCGAGAGAATACCGATGTTGCTAGCGACGTTGTTCTCCGAATACTGGATCGGCAACACGGGCGGGTTCAAATCGTCGCTGGCGCCATCTCCGACCGCTACTTCAATGCCGATTGGCTGCTCGGATGATGGCGGGAGCTGGCCAGTGACGTGGACCTGGTTGGCAACAATTTGCACGCCGTCAATCAAGTTCGCCGATGCACTGTCCAGGCCCTCCCCAATCCGAATCCCATATTCGGGAACAGCGGATGAAATGGCATTGTTA
>CAZFOP010000209.1:0-6802 GCA_964520085.1 uncultured Solibacteraceae bacterium
TATTTCGATGTTCTGCTCGGGCAGCCAAGCGATGCATCTCAAAGTGCGGGTTGGCTCCCCGTCGTGGACACGTTTCGAACTCTGGCCTGCGGAGCTACCCCAGTTCCTAATCTTCGAACGCCTGGGTCACGCGGGGGCGGCGGTGGGCACCTGACGGGGCGGCCTCCCGGCACCGCCCAGCGTTAGGTGCCCCGCGTTAGGAAACTCTTAGGAAACCCTTGAGGATGCAAGGGTACTAAAATGGCATCTTAGTCCGAATTGGAACGATATGGCAGACTCCATTGGCGAGCGCCTACCTGGCGTGCTTCTTCTGGCAGCGCGCACGGTTCGCCGCTTCCTCGACGAATTGCTTCCGACGCTGTCGCCTTCTTGGTGGGCCGACCTTGTTGTTCCGAACTTGTCTTTCCAGCAGCGGCGTGCAGTGGAGACCCGGCGGATCACGGCGCTTTCGGGCCTGGATCTGGCTGCGCTTTTGCGGGTACTCGATTCGAACTGGCACGACATCGCTGACCGCCTGCGCCTCCCGAACGAAGCCAGGCACTACCTCAAGGAAATGAGGACGGTGCGGGACCGATGGGCTCACGCGGCCGCTGGCGACTTTAGCGAAGATGACATCTATCGCGATCTCGACACACTTCAGCGATTCCTGATATCCATCAATGGGGATGAGGAACTCCTCAGTGAGGTGAAGCGGCTGAAGGGCGCCGCACTCGCTCCGCAAGATTCAGCGGACTCCACACCTGAGCTCCCACCTCCACCTCCAGCGACGGCGTTCTCCGTGGGTCAAGTCGTTTCCCTCAAGTCGAACCCAGCCACGACTGGCGCGGTCGTTGGCGTACACCCGGGCCATCCTGAAACTCGGTATTCAGTTTTTCACAGCGGCGCGGTCGCGACTTTCTACGAGTCGCAGATTCAGGCCGCGGCTGTCGCCGGTGCTCTGAAGGCGATCTCGCTCCAAGAGTTCGACGCATATCTTTCAGCACTCCAAATCTGCCATCCGAGCACCTCGATAGTTTATTCTCTGAACGCCGCCCGCATCGACTGCGTACCGTACCAGTTCCGACCTGTGTTGAAACTGATACGGGCTGAGCGGCCGCGGCTCCTCATCGCCGACGGAGTTGGCGTCGGAAAGACGATAGAGGCTGGGCTGGTCCTCAAAGAACTGCAAGCGCGAGCGGATGTCCAGCGTGTTCTCGTGATTTGCCCAAAGCCGCTCGTGACGGAGCGGAAGTGGGAGTCGGAAATGAGGCGCTTCGACGAGCGGTTCATCCCCTTGGACGGCGACAAACTCCGATACTGCGTCAACGAAACCGACTTGGACGGCGTGTGGCCAGAACAATATGCGAAGTCGATTCTCCCCTACTCGCTCCTTGATGAAGAACTGCTCCTTGGTTCCCGCGGCGGGGCAAAGCGACGCCGCAAAGGCTTAGTGGATCTAAGTCCATTTCCGAGATTCGATCTCGTCATAGTGGACGAAGCTCAACACGTTAGGAACCCGGAAACCTATGCGCACCGCTGCGTGCGCCTTTTTTGCGAGAACGCAGACGCCGCCGTCTTCCTTACCGCAACGCCACTTGAAATGAGCAGCAATGACCTTTACGTGCTGCTCAACCTGCTGCGGCCCGACCTTGTTCGAGACTTCCACACGTTCGAGGTTATGACGGCCCCGAACCCCGCGATCAATGCGGCGGCTGCGCTTGCCCGCTTGGCACGAGAGGGCTGGCCGCAAGCGGTGCGTGCCCACCTCGATCAGGCGGCGCGGACGCCATGGGGCCTCCTCACTATCCAGGGAGATCCCACTTTCGCTACGGTCATGGAGACTCTTGCGAGGCCAGAAGTGTCGCAGGTTGAACGGGTAAAGGTGATCCGGCAGATCGAGCAGATGCACACGCTCTCCGGGATCATCAATCGCACGAAGCGCCGAGATATTGGCGATTTTACCGTGCGGAAGCCCGACACGGTGACCGTCGAGTTCACTCCGGCGCAGCGGAAGCTCCATGACGACCTGCTCGCCACGCAGGCGCTCATCCTGACCGTCTTGCACCCAACTGCCAACGTGAAGTTTCTTATGACAATGATCAGGCGACAGGCCGCGAGTTGTCTCTACGGGCTCGTGCCACTCCTCCGCGGGATACTCACGCGGCGCCTCGTGGATCTGAACGGCGTAGAGGCAGATACGCCTGAGTTCGATCTCTCTGCAACGATTGACGGCATTATCGAGACCAAAATTGCGGACGTCCTTCGTCAGGCGGAAGCGCTTGACCCCTACGACCCGAAGATCGAGGAGTTGAAGCGTGTGGTAAGGGAAAAGGTCGCGCTGCCGAACCGGCGGCTGATGGTCTTCAGCAGCTTCCGGCACACCCTTTCGTACCTCCTGGATGGCCTTGACGGTGAAGGAGTGCGCGTGGGCCTCGTACATGGGGACGTCCCTGACGAGGAGCGGATCGACATGCGGCGCCGCTTCCAGCTCGAGCGCGAACACCCTGAGGCAATCGACGTCCTTTTGTTTTCAGAGGTCGGCAGTGAAGGCCTCGATTACCAATTCTGCGACTGCATCGTCAATTACGACCTGCCGTGGAACCCAATGCGCATCGAGCAGCGTATTGGTCGCATCGACCGCCGCGGCCAAACCAGCGAAAAGGTCCGCATCGTCAACTTCATCACGCCGGGTACAGTCGACGCCGACATTTATGAGCGCTGCCTCCTCAGGATCGGGATCTTCGACCGCGAGATCGGCGCTAGCGACGAGATCCTTGGCGAGATCACAAAGAAGTTACAGAGCATCGCAGAGGATTTCACCCTGACGGACGACGAACGCCGCGAGAAGCTCCAGCAGTTGGCGGTTAACGAAGTCCAGCAGATCCAAGACCAGCAATCGCTGGAGGCAAGCCAGGCCGAGCTTTTTGCCCTTCGAGTCCCTGTGGTTTGTGCGGAGGAGGAACTTCGCGACGCCTCCAGCCGCTGGCTCTCGCCGGCGCTCCTGGAAAACCTCGTCCGTAATTACCTCGCCGCCTTGGGTGGGGGTGAACAGGTCAGCCTTCTGGGTGAGAAGGCTGTGAAGACCATGCGGCTCAATCAGGAAATCCGCAACCTCCTGCTTGCTGATTTTGGCAAGCTGCCGCGATCAACGGCCGTGACGTACCGGGACTTTGAGAACTGGCTGAAGGGCAACAACCCACACCTTCGAGTCACGTTCGATCCCAAGGCCGCGACCGAAAACCCTGACGCCACGCTGCTTTCGCCGGTTCACCCCCTGGTGCGGCAGGCTGCTAGCCGCTTCGCCCGGAACGAACGGGCCGTTACCGCCTGCCAGGTGCACTCCGACCTCGTCCCCGCGAGTGACTACCCGTTTGCGATCTACCAGTGGCGGTTTCTTGGCCTCCAGGAGGACCTGCAACTGCAGCCGATTACGCTTGACGAGCGCGTCCGGACTAAGTTCGCCCAGATCCTCTCTGGCGCCGAACCGCTGGCGGTCACTCCTGCGGAGGTCCCGTCTTCATCAGTTCTCGACCAACTGGAGGCTGCGCACTACACTCTGTGGTCCGCTGCTCGTGACCGGCACCGAGAGGAAACCACAAAGCGGGCTGCGTTCCGGCTCGCCAGCCTCGCGTCCAGCCACGCAGCGAGGCTGGCACTACTGAAGGATCAGTTCGCCAAGGCCACGGACGACCGCATTCGGAGGATGCACCAGGCCCAGATCGAGCGAGCTACAGCCGAGCAGCAGCGGCGAGTTGAGGAGGTGAGCCGGGCCAAGGATGTCACCGACGTCCAGGCTCAGGTGGTTGCTTTCGGAATCATGCGCGTGAGGCCAGTGAAATCCAATGCCTAGCAACTACGAGAGAATCTCCAGTCAGGACTTGGAAGAGAAACTGGAGCGGGCGGTTTCCCTTCTGGTAGGACTTTACACCGAACGCGCGCACTTCATCTTGGAACTCCTCCAAAACGCCGAGGACGCGAGAGCGACCCGCGTGCGGTTTGACCTCCAGGCTGATCGGCTCGAAGTCTGGCACGATGGCAGATTGTTTGACGAAGACGATGTGCGAGGCGTATGCGGTGTTGGCGAGGGCACCAAAATCAACGACTTGACGCAGATCGGCAAGTTTGGCATCGGCTTCAAATCGGTCTATGCATTCACTGTTCGCCCCGAAATTCACTGTGGAGACGAGCACTTTGCAATTGAAAAATACATCCACCCGCTTGGTATCGGCCCCGTATGTATCCCACCACCCTGGACTACATTGTTCATCCTCCCCTTCAATCGAACAGACGTGGCTTCAGCCGTGGCGCGCGCCGAAATCGCGCAGGGGCTAAACAAACTAGACTCAGGCGCCATGCTGTTCCTTCGTCACATTCGCGAAATCGAATGGTCGGCGCCGGGTGTTTCCGCCAAGCGCTATATACGGCAGGAAGTATCTCAGGGTCCGGCGCGACGTGTTTCCCTTACGGTCGACATCCAAGGACTAGCTTTTCCAAGTGGCAGTTGGCTCGTCTTCGACGCTCCGATTTGCACCGACGATTCTTACGATCATCTTCGTGTTGAAGCAGCGTTCAAGGTGGTGTCGGAAAATGGCCGCGAAGACAGGATCGCACCTGTTGCAGCAGCCACGTTGTCCGTCTTCTTCCCAACCGCAACACGAACGGGGCTCGGGTTCACCATCCAGGGGCCGTATCGGACAACACCTGCCCGAAGCGAAGTTCCTTCGAGTGATCACTCAAACCAGGATTTGGTGAGACGTACCGCTACCTTAGCAGTCTCGGCGCTCGGGCACTTACGAGACATGAACCTCCTCACGGTCGATGCGTTGAGCACAATGCCGGTCCGCGCCGCCGACTTTCCAGAGGACGGAATGTTCCGACCGATCTTCGATTCGGTGGCGGATGCTCTGAGGACCCAATCGCTTATTCCCACAGATTCGGGCAATTTCGTGAGCGCGGCATATGCGAAGATTGCCCGTAGTGGTGACATCAGAAAGCTCTTTCCCGCTGGCACTCCCACCACCAAAGGCGTTGTCGAGCCGATGCAGTGGCTTAGCTCCGAGATCACGGAGGTCCGCACACCGGATCTACACAAATACCTCCGCGAGGTCCTCAAGATCGAAGAGGTTACCCCTGAGGCCATTGTTCGGCAACTCGACCAAGGGTTCCTTCAGGAGAAACCGGATGATTGGTTAACGCGCCTCTATGGATTTCTTGCAGGTCAGGAGGCGCTCTGGCGAAAGTCGCGGTGGACGGGAGATACGCCCGGGCCTGCGCGTTCCGTGCCGATCATCAGGATTGAAAACGGAACACACGTGCTGCCGTTCAAACAGGACGGTAGCCCGGCTGCATACCTAAAGTCACCGGTTGAGAACGATCAGATCACCCTTGTAAAAAAGACAATCGTCACCCATGACCCGTCCCGCCAGTTCTTGGAGAAACTCGGCTTCGGCGAATTCGACATGGTCGCGATGTTACGGGAGTACGTCTTCCCTGAGTACCGCCTCAATTCTCCCGTGGTATCGAAAGAGCAGAACCTTCAGCACATCCGCTGGATTGATCTCGCACTGCAGACGGCGAAAGGCGATGAGAAGATCCGCACATTCCTGAGCGAGGTCAAGGACACACCGCTAATCCATGTTTCGAGTGCGGCGTCAATTCACGCGCCATGTTACGTCAAACCCGACCAAGCATATTTCAGAACCGACGATTTAGCCCTCTATTTTGATGGCAATCCGGGCGCGTGGTTCCTAACTGAATGTCCCGATGATCTTCGGGCAACCTTCGAGAGACTTGGTGTTAGCGATAAGGAACGCGAGATGGCGCCGGCGCGTCAACGATTCGGCGGGTACGTGACCCTCAAGTCGTGCAATCGAGACAACGTGCATTACTACCGACGAGGTGTTCAAGGTTTTGACCCTGACTTGGATGTCGACGGATTGAGACATGGCCTTGCATTCCCAAACACGGAGCGCTCGCGCCACATCTGGAACAGGATTGCTTTGCCGAGGGTCCAGAAGGTGCGGGGAACTGTGGAAGAGGCGACCCGTGCTGACTTCAAGAATGCGACTGCGAAATCGCAGACTTCCAAGATGGGCGATACGCTCATGAATTCAGCCTGGCTGCCATTAGGGAGTCAATTCGTCAAGCCCGCGGGACTCAGATTAGAGGACCTCCCTGACGGATTCGAACGAGATGAGACGCTAGGCAGGCAACTCGGTATGAAGGTTGATGAGGTTGCCGTGCTACTACAGAAGTTCGACATACCGGCAGAGACCTTCACTCTCGCAAAGCAGATCGCAGAGGACCCGGATCTGTATAGGCGCTTTCGGTCATGGATTGATGCCAAGACTGCCAAACCGGAATTCCCTGCTCGCCCGACGCCAGATCCGAAACGAAGAGCCGAGCATGTCCGTCGCGATGCTGAGACTGCACCTCCCAAGGAATACGAGCAGCGTCTCCGGAGCGTGCGAACCTCCGAACCGGTGCAGGATGCCAAGACCTGGTTGCGGGAACTCTATACCAATACGTCCGGCCAGATGATCTGCCAGATCTGCGAGCAAGAGATGCCGTTCAAAGGGCGCGATGGCCAGTACTACTTCGAGTCTGTTGAAGCACTTGACACGCTGCCGACGGAACAGCACCAGAACCACCTGGCGCTGTGCCCGCTGTGCGCCGCGAAATACCAGGAGTTCGTCAAACGCGACAAGGACGCACTCCAACGCTGCCAAGCATTGATCATCGCCGCAGACGGTGCTGTTGTTGCGCTCCAACTTTGCGGCAAGGATGCCACGTTGCGCTTCGTCGCCTCCCATCTGTTGGACCT
>CAZFOP010000210.1:0-6786 GCA_964520085.1 uncultured Solibacteraceae bacterium
CGACATCGACCTTGGCAAGGTCGCACTCTACCAACTGAGTTACTCCCGCGCAAATCCGCCTTATTATTTTCCTTCAGAACATTCTCAAAGTCAAACGTTGCGATTATGTAACTGATTTTAAACCGATTAGAAATTTGCGGCAAAGCGGTTCCCCTGTGTTAGACTACAGTCTCGGTTGGCCAAAGCGGAGGCGCCGGGCAGCCGTGCCGACGACTTCCCTTCTGCTGCCGGTCGCCCTTCCGGTAGGGTATCCGCGTTCCCAAATAGCCGTGAGTGAAGTGGTTGTGTAAAAACTGTGGGAATCGTGTGTAAAATTAATGAACTTATGGGATCAGATTCGTCATTATATTCAGCCGCGCGTTAGCGAGGAAAGTTACAACAACTGGTTTAAGGGCACCACTTTTCTAGGCGTGGATGGGGATACGCTGCTGGTCTTGGTTCCCGATGGCGAGACCCGCGCCTGGATGGAAAACGAATATGGACCCCAGTTACGAGAGGCGATTCGCGAGCTGCGGCTGCCGGTCGGTCAAGTTGGTTTCGAAACTCGTGCCTCCAGCGGTATCAGGGAACCGCTGAACCGCAGCGGCGCCGACATCGAGCCAACGGCGAGTTCGCTAAATCCGAAGTTCACCTTTGAAACGTTCGTGGTTGGGGCTTGCAACCAGTTCGCGCACGCCGCTGCGCGTTCGGTGGCCACTAACCCTTCGCGTAGCTACAATCCACTGTTTCTCTATGGTGGTGTGGGTATGGGTAAGACGCACCTCATGCACGCTATTGGCCGCGAACTGATCGATAAGTTCGGCTCCATGCGGATCATTTACACTTCAAGCGAACGTTTCATGAACGAAATGATCGCCTGCATCCGCACCGAACGTATGCAGCAGTTTCAGCAGCGCTACCGCGAGGCAGACGTGCTGTTAGTCGACGACATTCAACTTCTTGGCAACAAGGAGCGCACACAGGAAGAGTTCTTCCACACCTTTAATGAACTACACGATCATCAGAAGCAGATCGTGATTTCGAGCGATTCGCCGCCGAAGGAAATCCCCGGTCTGCTTGAGCGGCTCCGGTCACGCTTCGAATGGGGTTTGCTAGCGGATATTCAGCCACCGGACCTGGAAACGAAAATGGCCATTCTCGATAAGAAGGCCGAGTTCGAAGGCGTGAAGCTGCCGGATGATGTGCGGTCGTTCATGGCATCGAAGACTAAATCGAATGTGCGTGAATTGGAAGGTGCACTGGTTAAACTGGTGGCATATTCTTCACTGACCTCCACGCCGATTAATCTCCAGATGGCGCAACAGGTGCTACGGCACATCGTTCACGTACAGGACCGCAAGATCACCATCGACGCGATTCAGAAAGCGGTCGCCGAACGTTTCCAAATTAAGTCGTCGCAACTCAAGGAAAAGAGCAACACGCAAAAGGTAGTTCGCCCACGCCAGGTGGCCATGTACCTAGTGAAAGAGCTCACCGATGCATCGCTACCCGAGATTGGCCGCGCTTTTGGCGGCAAGCACCATACCACCGTAATCCACTCGATCCGCAAAATTGAGAAGGAACGCCAATCCGACCCGGAATTGAACAGACTCATTCACAGTCTAATGGAAACATTACAATGAGTTTATGCTTTTTTGCACACAAGTAGGTGGAAGACGGGCAGGAAATCTGTGCAAGAATCGCGGCTAAGGCTATTTTTGCTTGCCGGTACGCATCTCAATCCACAAGTTGGCATAGCGAAAAGTAGCTGAATTTAGTATAATTTAGGTGATCTTCAACATTTGCACAGGCCCGATGAAAACGGTTCTATTTAGTGCTCATTTAATACCGTCAGAATAGTTAGGAGCCGTAGCGCATGGAATTCACTGTCAGCAAAGCCGATCTAGTACGAGAGCTGAGTCTGTCGCAAGGGGTAGTGGAGAAGAAGACTACGATTCCGATTTTGTCCAACGTTCTCCTGGAGGCTTCCGGAGATCGTGTCACGCTGACGGCGACGGATCTGGAATTGGGTGTGCGTTGTTCCTGTAAGGCGGCCGTGAAGAAGGAAGGCGCGGGCACCGTTCCGGCGCGAAAACTTCTCGATTTCGTGCGCCTGTTGCCGGAAGGCGACGTGCATATGAAATTCCTCGAGAATCATTGGGTGACCATTACGTGCGGCCGGTCGAAGACACGCATTGCCGGCATGTCACGCGACAGTTTCCCGGAGCTCCCGAAAATGCCAGAGCCGATTGCGGAGATCCCAGTGAAGGCGCTCGCGTCGCTAATTGCCCGAACGTCATTCGCGATTTCCATGGAAGAATCGCGGTTCACGCTGAGCGGTGCGCTACTCCTGTTACGGCCGGATAGCATGACCATGGTATCAACCGACGGGCATCGTTTGGCCTATGTGCAGACCACGTGTGAAAACCCCGGTGTCGGTCAGCAGTTTCGTGCGCTAATTCCGAAGAAGGCTATGGGCGAATTGGTGAAACTAGCCGACGATGCGAACCCGGAAGCCAAAGCTGCCTTTGCGGGAGACGATAATCATCTTTTTTTCCAAGTCGGAGAGCGGCTGCTGATCACACGCAAACTGACTGGCAATTTTCCCGATTATGAACGCGTTCTGCCGAAAGACCACACCCACGTGGCGACGTTACAGAAGGACGAAATAAGAGCTGCCATCGAGCGTGTGGCACAGTTCGCCGACGAGCGTTCCCGCGCCATTCGTGTGCAATTCACCGAGGACCTAGTGAAGGTATTCTCGTCGTCGGTTGAGATGGGTGAGAGCGAAGAGGAAGTTGTCAGTCAATACAAGGGGCCGGAACTGGAAATCGGTTTCAACGCACAATACCTGCTGGATTTCCTGCGGGTGACGGCTCAGGATCACATCGCTTTCGAGTTGAAGGACCAGAAGAGTGCCGGTGAATTACGCCCGGCCGGCGAAGGCATAGCGGATCAATACCGGTATGTCGTAATGCCGATGAGGATCTGAGTTAAGGACCATGGAAGAACTGACCAACACGGGGCAACAATCGGCGGTTTACGATTCGACGAGTATCAAGGTGCTGGAGGGGTTGGAGGCCGTGCGCCTGCGCCCCGCCATGTATATCGGCTCGACTGGTGAAATGGGGCTGCACCACCTGGTCTACGAAGTTGTCGACAACTCCGTGGACGAAGCCATGGCGGGCTATTGCACCGAAATCAACGTCATCATTCACGACGACGATTCGGTGACCGTGACCGATAACGGCCGCGGCATCCCCGTGGATCTCCACGAAGAAGAAGGCGTGTCCGCCGCG
Organism: uncultured Solibacteraceae bacterium; assembly: GCA_964520085.1. Classification (GTDB taxonomy): domain Bacteria; phylum Acidobacteriota; class Terriglobia; order Bryobacterales; family Bryobacteraceae; genus Bog-375. The sequence goes on from CAZFOP010000210.1 coordinate 3,279, forward strand.
CAAGTGGTAATGACCAAGCTTCACGCCGGCGGCAAGTTCGATTCGAAAAGCTACAAGGTATCGGGTGGTCTGCACGGCGTAGGCGTGAGCTGCGTCAATGCGCTCTCGGAAAAACTCGAGCTCGAAATCTGGCATCCTGATGGCGAAACCGGCCCCAGCTTCACCTGGCAGCAGGAATACGCCTGCGGTATTCCCAAGGGTCCGCTCGTCAAGACCGGCCGCGCTAGAAGAAGGGGAACCAGCATCACCTTCAAACCCGACACCACCATCATGGAGGTGACGCAGTTTAATCACGACACGCTGGCTAATCGCCTGCGCCAACTCGCGTTCCTCAATAAGGGATTGAAGATCACGCTCGTCGACGAGCGCAGCGAGCCCGAGAAGACCGCCGAATTTCAGTACACTGGCGGCATCGCCGAATTCATCAAACTGCTCAATAAGGGCAAGCAGGTGCTGCACGAAAAGCCGATGCACTTCGAATCGGATCGCGAGCTGCCCAACGGCGGCACGTTGACCATGGAAGTGGCGCTGCAATACAACGACGGCTATTCGGAGAACATCCTCAGCTTCGCCAACGCCATCAATACGGTGGATGGCGGCACGCACTTGCGCGGCTTCTATTCCGCGCTTACCCGCACCATCAACGCGTTCGGCCAGAAGCAGGAACTGTTCAAGGACAAGGAGAGCCTCACCGGCGACGATGTACGTGAAGGGCTGACCGCGGTGGTCAGCGTGAAAGTTCCACAGCCCCAATTCGAAGGCCAGACCAAAGGCAAACTGAACAGCGACATTAGCGGCTTCATGACGCAGTTCGTCAATGAGAAGCTGGGCGAATATTTCGACAAAAACGCGACCATTGGCCGCCGCATCGTCAACAAGGCGATTGACGCAGCACGCGCGCGCGAGGCTTCCCGCAAGGCGCGCGATCTCACGCGCCGCAAAGGCGCGCTCGAATCCGGCGGCATGCCGCACAAACTGGCCGATTGCCAGGAGCGCGATCCCGAGCGCTGCGAGCTGTTTCTGGTCGAGGGCGAATCCGCCGGCGGCACGGCCAAGCAGGGTCGCGACCGCCGCTTCCAGGCCATCCTCCCGCTCAAGGGCAAAATCCTCAACGTCGAAAAAGCCCGCTATGACAAGATGCTCGGCCACGAGGAAATCCGCGCCATGATCACCGCCCTCGGCACCGGCATCGGCAAGGACGATTTCGATCCCACCAAGCTGCGCTACGGCAAGATCATCATCATGACCGATGCCGACGTGGATGGCTCCCACATACGTACGCTCCTGCTCACCTTCTTCTTCCGCCACATGAACGAGTTGATCCTGCGCGAGCGCGTCTTCATCGCGCAGCCGCCGCTGTTCCGCATCAAGAAGGGCAAGAGCGAGAAGTACATCAAGGACGAAAAAGAGCTCACCAAGGAGCTAACCCGCCGCGCTACCGAGAACCTGACGCTGGAGATCCACGCGACCGGCAACGGCACCGGCCCTAAGGCGATGCTGGAAGGCACCGAGTTGCGCGCGTTCCTGCTCAACCTGGACGAGTACGAAAAAATGTTCCACAAGGTCGAGCGCCGCCTGCGCGACGCGCGCGTGGTGGAAGTGCTGGGTAACCTCGATCTGCGCTTGGATCACAAGGGCGAGTTCCAGGAAGAAGCCAATCTCAAGCCGGTCTTTGAAGCGCTCGAAAAGTTGGGGCTCAAGCCCGAGATGCGTCTCGATGAGGAGCATTCCTCGCACGCCGTGGTCTACCACGATCAGACCGGCGCCGAGCGTTCGATCGGCCTGGCGCTGGCGGCTCAGCCCGAATTCCGCCGCTATCGTGCCCTCGGCCGCATGATCGCCCGCTACAACGATCCGCCCTTCGTGGTGGTCAAGGACGAGAACCGCGAAGCCCGCAAGGACTGGCGCGCGCTGCTCGATTATGTGATGACCGAAGGCAAGAAGGGCTCCGACGTGCAGCGCTACAAGGGGCTAGGCGAAATGAACTCCGAGCAACTCGCCGAAACCACCATGAACCCGGAGAAGCGCACCCTGCTCTCCGTCCGCCTGGAAGACGCCGTCACCTGCGAAGAGATCTTCTCCACGCTAATGGGCGAAGACGTAGAAAGCCGCCGCAAATTCATTGAAGACAACGCCCTCGACGTGAAGAATCTGGACGTGTAGGGGGGGGCGGCGAGCGCGTGACCGCTACAGGATGTGACTGACGATTTCCAGTTCGACCTGAAGGCGAAGCGCACTCGCTTGACCGATGGCGATCTCCTATCGGCGCTGCAGGCGGTTGCCGAATCGCTTAGCGGAGGATACTTTCCCTCGACGCAATACGATGACTTCTCTGGTGGGCGACCTCATTCCGCAACGATCATAGACCGATTCGGATCGTGGAAGAAAGCGCTGGCTCTCATCGGTATCAGCGGCGGACGAGAAAGACGCTATCCGCCGGAGGAGCTAGTTGGCAATCTCGAAAGCATATGGAAACAGTTGGGTTATCCACCCGGGAGGAGACAGATTGCAACTCACGGAGCGAGGATCTCCGAAGCTCCGTACAGACACCATTGGGGTAGCGTGCGGGTCGCCTGCGAAGCTCTGGCGGCTTTCCACGAAGGGAAGATATAAAAAAAGGGGCTACTCGCCGGAAATACCGTAGAGTGTGCCCGCACAACCATCCCGCTGAAGGACAGGTGGGCTGTGCTGAAACGGGATAACTATCGATGCACCAAATGCGGTGCGAGTCCGTCGAGCGACCACAGCGTCGAGCTTGAAGTGGATCACATCATCCCGGTCGCAAAAGGCAGAGGGAACAACGTTGATAACCTCCAGACTCTCTGCCGGAACTGCAACCAAGGCAAGAAAGACCGATGAACGCGACTCCTTCCGCCATCACGCCGCGCTTCGATTCAGTTCCTCGCGAATGATGCGTCCCAGCGTGTCCTCAAGCCTTGGCGCGAGGTAGGACAGACGATCGGTTTTTGTCGTCTGTCGGCGTTGGCGTCGCGGCGGAGAATGACAGGCCACGAAAAACGATGGCCTGTCCTACCTCGGCGCCCGTGACGCGCTGGACCATCGCCACTGCTCCTTGGCCTCGACCAACCCGGCTTTTAGGGGGTTGTTCTCCACGTAATCGATCAGATACTCGAGTTCTTCCGCAGACCGTATCCAATGGTCGAACGACTCGTTCTGCCAGAAAGCCGTTCCTGTACGACCCAAGATCTGATTGGCGACCCGGCTGGTTCTGCCTTTGAGCCATCGCATGATTGCCGGCAATTCCGAATGCGGTTGGAAGATCGCGTGGACGTGATTGGGCATGACCACCCACGCGTTGAGCTGGTACAACCGGCGCACCGCCTCACCATACAGAAGCGCGTCCGCAACCACGCGAGCGACTCGCGAGTCCTGCAACCATGCGGGACCGCCGACCGGCCAGGCGCCCGGTTACGAAGACGGCAGTCTCACCAGGGATCCAGTGCGGCAGGTGTCTGCGTGTGAAGGCCATAGCAGGGCAATCGTTGTT
>CAZFOP010000211.1:0-6749 GCA_964520085.1 uncultured Solibacteraceae bacterium
GTCTCCCAATCAGTTCTACCGTTCCTGGCTTTGGTCGTATCTGTTTGTGCTGGGACTCGCGGCGGGCAGCTTGGCGTGGCTGATGGTGCAGTACCTCACCGGCGGCGCATGGGGCGTCATCATACGCCGTCCGGCCGAAGCCGCTGCGCGTACGCTGCCGCTGGTGTTTGTGCTGTTCATTCCGATTTTCATTGGCATCCGCAACCTCTACCCTTGGTCACACGCCAACTTAGTGATGGCCGATGAGGTCCTGCGCCACAAGCAACCGTATCTTAACGTCCCGTTCTTCACCGTTCGGGCGCTGATCTACCTGGGGGGCTGGTGCTTTCTCTCGTGGATTCTGAACCGGTGGTCGGCGATCGAAGACAGAGACGGCGGCCAAACGCCGCGTCGCAAAATGGGCGCGCTATCGGGGCCGGGTCTCATCTTCTATGGTATGGCAGTAACGTTCATGGCCACCGATTGGGTTTTGTCGATCGACCCGCGCTGGTTCTCCACCATGTACGGTCTTCTGATGATCGCCGGTCAAGCGCTTTCCGCGATGGCTTTCCTAATCGCCGTCGTCGTGTTCCTGGCCGCGCGCAAGCCGATGGCGGATGTAGTCACTCCGCGCCATCTGCACGACCTGGGCAAGCTGATGTTCGCGCTAGTGATGCTGTGGGCTTATTTTTCATTTTCGCAATTCTTGATCATTTGGGCAGGTAACTTACCAGAGGAAATCCCCTGGTACCTGGTGCGGTTGCACGGCGGGTGGCAATACGTGGGACTGCTGATCGTCATCGGTCACTTCGCTTTGCCTTTCGCCCTGCTGCTGTCGCGCGACCTCAAGCGCAATTTCAAGCTGCTGCGCAACATCGCACTGTTCGTGCTGTTCATGCGAGTGGTCGACATTTACTGGGAAGTGGCGCCGGACTTTCTGAAAGGGTCCTTCGGTCTAAGTTGGATGGATTTCACCGCCGTGCTGGGGCTGGGCGGCATTTGGCTCGCGTACTTTCTCAGCCAATTGGAGAAGCGGCCGCTGCTGCCGCTCCACGATTTGCATCTGAGTGAGGCTTTGGAACATGGCCGAGAATAAGCACGGGCAAAAAGCCGCGGTGGCCGCACCGGTCGATCTGAGCCGGCCCGAGTTGCGCCACGAGCGCACCGACGCCGACGTGTGGGCACTCAGCAAGTTTGCCATCGCGCTCTTGCTGATGTGTATCGCGTCGTTCGGCCTGGTGTTCGCCCTGTTCCGCTATTTTGAAAGCAAGTACGGGGGAGTGCTGCCCCGCGCATCGCAATCGATGGCACTCGATGCTCGCCATCTGCCGCCGGCGCCGCAGTTAGAAGTAACCGAAACCGAGGACTTGGCGGCGCAGCGCGCGGCCGAGCAGCAGATACTATCGAGTTACGGCTGGGTGGATCGAGAGCATGGCATCGTGCGGATTCCGATCGAGCAGGCCATCGGCCTACTCGCGTCGAGCCATCTCCCCGCGCGGCAAACTGAGCAGCCAGTCACTGCCGCTGCGGATGTCAGCCTTCCCACCACGTCCGGCCTTGGCCTCAAGATGCAACCTTCCGGTGGCCCGCTGGCCGGCCAGATTGCGGAAGGGTTGGCCCCTGTGACCGCGGGGACCGTGTCGAAGGATGGGAAGCAATGATGCGAAATAACGGTTCAGGTTGGCGCCGGCACGCCGTTGCCCTCGGCGCCGGCTTCCTGTTCACGAGCGCCGCCGCGCTCGCGCAACCAGGACAGCCCGCACCTATGCAGCCTTCTTACAGCTTGCAGGATTCCAACCTGAAGCCAGTGCTGCCGGGCTCACTGCTGGGTGTCGGCATCGATCAGAGGTTGGATGCGCAGGTTCCGCTCAGTACCGTTCTGCGTGACGAAGCCGGCCGCGAGGTTCCACTGTCTACGTTTTTCCATTCCGGCAAGCCCGTCCTGCTGGCGCCGGTCTATTACCGCTGCCCGATGCTATGTACCCAGATTCTTAGCGGCATGGTGAGCGCATTGAAGGTGGTATCACTCAATCCGGGCGAGGATTTCGAAGTGGTTGCCCTCAGCTTCGATCCCAAGGATACGGCTGAATTGGCGGGGGCCAAGAAGGAGAATTACCTTCGTCGTTATCGTCGGGCTAACACCGCCAACGGCTGGCATTTTCTCACTGGCGACGAGTCGAACGTGCGCGCGGTGACCGATGCCATTGGGTTCCACTATAAGTACGACCCTAACACCGACCAGTATGCGCACGCCAGTGCCATCATGATCCTGACTCCGGAGGGAAGGGTCTCGAAGTATTTCTACGGCGTCGAGTATTCGCCGCGCGATATCCGGCTGGGATTAGTGGAGGCGTCGCACAATAAGATCGGCACGCCGGCCGATGAAGTTCTCCTCTTCTGTTTCCACTACGACCCGGCAACCGGTAAGTACGGCGCGGTTGCTATGAGCCTGCTGCGGATTTCCGCCGCGGTGTTCTTGTTAGTGGGTGGACTAGCAATTGTAATCGCTCTGCGCCGCGATTCACGCGGGCGGCGGCAGAACGTGACGCAGGCTGGGCAAGCCAGAATATGAAGATACCTCTCTTCCCGGAATCGGCATCGAATTTCGCTCCCGACGTGGACCATCTGCTGTTCTACCTGGTCGGCGTGTCGGTTTTCTTTACCGTGCTGATTTTCGCAGCTATCTTCTACTTCGCAATCCGTTACCGGCGCCGCGCTGACAACGAACTACCGAAGCCGATCCACGCTAGCCTGGCGCTCGAGATCGCGTGGTCGGTGATTCCCTTCGGACTAACGATGATCATGTTTGGGTGGGGCGCCAACATATTCTTCAAGGAAAGCCGGCCGCCTAAGAACGCCATGCAGGTTTATGTGGTCGCCAAGCAATGGATGTGGAAGCTGCAACACATGGAAGGGCAGCGCGAAATCAACGAGCTGCACATTCCGGTGGGACGGCCGGTCAAGCTCACTATGACTTCCGAGGATGCCATTCACAGCTTCTTCGTGCCGGCGTTCCGCACCAAGCAGGACGTGGTGCCGGGCCGTTACTCCACCACCTGGTTTATAGCCACTAAGCCGGGTAAGTATCACCTATTCTGCGCCGAATACTGCGGCACCAAGCATTCCGGCATGACAGGCTGGATCTACGCCATGGAGCCACAGGATTACCAGGCGTGGTTGAGCGGCGGCCGGTCTTTCGGGTCGCTGGCGGAGAGCGGCGAGAAACTGTTTCAGGACTTGGCTTGTGGCAATTGTCACAAGGTCGATGGATCGGGCCGCTGCCCCAGCCTGGTCGGACTGTTCGGCAGAAGCGTACAGCTTGCCGATGGGCGTACCATCGAGGCGGATGAAGCGTACCTGCGGGAATCCATACTGCAGCCGGACGCGAAGATCGTCGCCGGTTACCAGCCGCTGATGCCCACCTTTCAGGGGCAGGTGAGCGAAGAGGGCGTGCTGCAACTTATTGAATACATCAAGTCGCTGGCGCCGCCGCCGGCCGGGGCCGGAACGACTCCGGCGGAGATCAACGTGAACCCAGGAGCGGCCACCGCCGCGCCGATCGACCGTTAGCCATATGAATACCGCCGCGATCGAGACCCAAGAGAATTACCTGAATGCCGGCTACGACCTGAAGAGCTGGCTGCTGACCAAGGATCACAAGCGCATCGCGATCCTGTATCTCATCACCATCACGATTTTCTTTTTCATCGGCGGCATCTTCGCTTCTCTGATTCGCATTGAGCTGATGACGCCGCAGGGCGGCCTGGTCTCCTCGGAGACGTATAACAAACTGTTCACCATGCACGGGATCGCGATGATCTTCTTCTTTCTTATCCCGTCGATACCGGCGACCCTGGGCAATTTCTTCCTGCCGATGATGATTGGCGCGCGCGACCTGGCGTTTCCGCGCATCAACCTGCTGAGCTGGTACTTACTCGTCATCGGAGGCGGCTTTGCCATATTCGCCATGCTGGCCGGCGGCGTCGATACCGGCTGGACGTTCTACACGCCCTACAGCACTACTTATTCCAACACTTGGGTGATAGCCACCGCGCTCGGCATATTCGTATCGGGATTCTCCTCGATTCTGACCGGCCTCAACTTCATCGTCACCGTGCACCGCATGCGCGCGCCCGGCATGACGTGGTTCCGCATGCCGCTGTTTGTATGGGCCAACTACGCCACCGCCGTCATCCAGGTGCTGGGAACGCCGGTAGTAGCCGTGACTATCGTACTGGTGTTCTGCGAGCGCGTCTTCCATATCGGGATCTTCGACCCAGCCCTGGGCGGTGACCCGATACTCTTTCAGCACATGTTCTGGTTCTATTCACACCCGGCCGTCTACATCATGGTGCTGCCGGCAATGGGTGTGATCAGCGAGATCATATCGGTGTTTTCGCGCAAGCCCATATTCGGCTACCACTTTGTCGCCTTCTCCAGCATGGCCATCGCGGTGATCGGCTTCCTGGTTTGGGGCCATCACCTGTTTGTCAGTACTCAGTCGGTTTACGCCGGGCTGGTGTTCTCGTTTCTGAGCTATTTCGTGGCGATCCCTTCGGCGGTGAAGGTGTTTAACTGGACCGCAACCTTGTATAAGGGCTCCATCTCGTTCGCCACACCCATGCTGTATGCGTTCGGTTTCATCGGTCTGTTCACGATCGGTGGACTGACTGGACTGTTTGTCGCCAGTTTAGGTTTCGACGTGCATGTTACCGATACCTATTTCGTGGTGGCTCACTTTCATTACGTGATGGTGGGCGGCACGATCATGGCTTTCCTGGGCGGGTTGCATTACTGGTGGCCTAAGATGACGGGCCGCATGTATCCGGAGAACTGGGCGAAGTTATCCGCCGCGATCATTTTTGTTGGATTCAACCTGACATTTTTCCCTCAGTTCATTCTCGGCTATATGGGCATGCCGCGTCGTTACCACGTTTATCCGGATGAGTTCCAGGTTCTGCATGTGCTTTCCACGGCGGGCGCTTCGATACTGGCAATCGGCTATCTGTTTCCCATGGTGTACTTCATGTGGTCACTACGCTATGGCGAACTCGCGCCGGCCAATCCCTGGGGTGCGACGGGCTTGGAGTGGACGATGCAGTCGCCGCCGCCGGTTCACAATTTCGATAAGATTCCGGTGGTGACGCATGAGGTTTACGATTACAGCACTGTGGTGAAGGAGGGTGTCGAAATTGGCTGAACAAGCTCACTCTCCCGTGGAAACGCTAGCGCTGCGCGAACAGTTCAATACCGCGGAACAGCAGAAGGAATCCTCCACGTTTGGGATGTGGATCTTCCTCATCACAGAAGTGATGTTCTTTGGCGGACTCTTTCTAGCTTACACGGTTTACCGCAACACTTACCCAGTCGTGTTCGGCGCAGCATCCACATCACTCAATGCGGTGATCGGCGCCCTCAACACGGCGGTCCTGCTGTGCAGCAGCTTCACCATGGTGCTGGGCGTCCGCGCGGCGCAACTCGGACGGCGCAGAGCGTTAATCGTTTTCCTGATCCTGACCCTGCTGCTGGGCATGGTCTTCCTGGGAGTCAAAGCGTACGAGTGGAACGAGAAGTTCGTCGAGCATCACGTTCCGGGCGCGCATTTCCATTTCGAGGGCGCGGCCGAGCAGGGACCGGCGCAACTGTTCTTCTCGCTCTATTTCGCCATGACCGGTCTGCACGCGCTGCACATGGTGGTGGGCGCTGGGATTCTTTCCTGGCTCCTATTTCACGCCGTGCGCGGGCGTTTTACGGCGGAATATATGACTCCGGTCGACATCGCCGGCCTCTATTGGCACTTCGTCGACATCATCTGGATCTTCCTGTTTCCGCTGTTATATCTGATTGACCGTCACATGAGATAGCCATGAGCGAACACGTCGATTCCGTCAAGACTTATACGGCCGTCTGGCTGATCCTGCTGGCTCTTACCGGTATCACCACGGGCGTAGCCTATATCGACTTAGGCGCCTTCAGTGTAGTCATCGCGCTGCTGATCGCCGCCGTCAAGATGCTTCTGGTGGCGCTGTTCTTTATGCACATGCGGCACAGCACTAAGTTGACCCAACTCGCTGCCGCCGGCGCGTTTCTTTGGCTGTTCATTATGATGGCATTTACCTTGGCCGATGTCTGGACCCGCGGCCTGGTTGGCACGCTGGGGCGCTAGCAGCGGCACGCGTCACCAGACGCCGGCTATTCGACCGCTTTGGCGTCTCCGGTGATGCGGATACTGCTGGTGACTACGGCGGTGGTGGCGGGCTCAAGCGGGCCCGCGAGACCGGGCTGTGCGCCGCCCGCTGAAATTACGATAGTCCCCGGCTCGACGAGGCGACGTCCGTCAACCTGGACGGTGGAAAGCTGGCGCGGGGCGAGGGTGAAATTGACCACGCGCGATTCACCGGGTTGCAGCGAGACGCGTGCAAAGCCTTCGAGCGAGATCAAGGCCGCGGGCACAGCCGCACCGATGTTCTTGACGTATAGCTGGACCACTTCCTCACCCGCCATCTGACCGGTGTTCTGCACCTCCACTGACACTGCAACGGGCGCGCCGGCGCGCGCTTCGGCGGGCACGCGGAGGTTGCGATAGGCGAAGCTGGTGTAGCTGAGGCCGTAGCCGAATGGGTAGAGCGGCTCGCCAGTGAAGTAACGATAGGTGCGGCCCACCATGCGGTAATCGGTAAAGGCTGGTAGTTGATTGGCGGAGCGATAAAAGGTGACCGGCAGGCGCCCGGCCGGGTTGTAATCGCCGAACAGGACATCGGCGATGGCGT
>CAZFOP010000212.1:0-6739 GCA_964520085.1 uncultured Solibacteraceae bacterium
GCAAGGGCGTGGATGAGGATCCGGCGTATCGCAACGCGTACGGCAAATCCGCCGCGGAAATCGAGGTGCTGGTCCGGCAGCATTTCGAGGCCGGCAGTTTTCAACCCGGCACGATTTCCAGTTTGCCGATGGCGCCGAAGGATTTCATTGAACGAGCCGTTTCCGATGCCGATGCCCGCCTGGCGCGCGCGGACCTGCTGGCCGGCGCTTCATCCGCCGCCGAGTATGAGGCCCTCCTTCACGCCCACGTGAAAATCGCCGAAGCCGAAGAAGGTCTGGGGCTGCTGGCGCTGCGCGATCGTCGCACGGACGAGGCCCGCCGCCACTTCTCCGCCGCGATGGAGGCGGCCAGCACCAGCGCGCGCTGCTACATCGAATACGCCAAACTCGAAGCGGACAACGCCAAGGCGGCGAAGGCTCTGCTGCGCGCTACCGCCATCAATTCGAAACTCGACGAACCATACGCGCTGTTGGCCGCGCGCGATACCGACCCGGACCAGCGCGCGGCGCACTGGAAGGCCGCCGCCGAGCGCAATCCGCGCAATCCCGCTTACTGGAAAGCGCTGGCCGAGTGCTATCTGGCCGGCCACAACTACGCGGAAGCCGCCAAGGCATGGAGCGCGGGCGAGCAGGCCTCCACCGATCCCGCCGAGCGGGAGCGCATGCGCCAGGCGCGCATCGCCATCGAACAGCAGCGCGGAGATTACCAAGCCGCCGAGCGGCAGCGCAAGGCCGACGAGGATGCCCGCGCGCTGGCTCTGCTCAAGCAGCAGGCGCTCGCCAACGTGCATGCGCTCGAAGCCAAGTACAACGACGGCTCTGCTAAGCCGGGGCAAAAGCCTGTGCCATGGTGGGACGGACCTAAACCCGGCGGCAAAATCCACGGCATGTTGAAACAGGTGGAGTGCTTCGGAACGCAAGCGCGGGTTGTGGTCGAAAGCGACGACCGCAAGACGGTCAAATTGCTGGTCGCCGATTCCAGCAAGGTGGCGATCCTGGGCGCCGGCGTCGAGACTCTCGGCTGCGGCCGGCAGACGCCGCGCGCGGTGTCCATCGAGTACTTTCCCAAACCCAACGTCCGGCTGGGCACTGCCGGCGAAGTGGCTACCATCGAATTCCAGTGACCCATTCCGATGACGCGGCACCCGTCCGCTGGCTGCCACTGGCCGTCTTCCTACTCTCTTCGGCCATCAATTATCTCGACCGCCAATCGCTGGCCACGCTGGCGCCGCTGGTGCGCGCCGAGTTTCACTTGTCGAATGCGGACTACGGGCTGATCCTCGCCGCGTTTTCGATCACCTATGCCGCCAGCGCGCCGGTGGCGGGGATGCTGATCGACCGCACCGGCCTCAACCGCGTTATCGGCATTGCCGTCGGCTTGTGGTCGTGTGCTGGCATCGCCACCGGCTTGACTCATGGATTCGGCGGCCTGCTGGGTTGCCGCGCGGTACTCGGCATCGGTGAAGCGGCGGGCATTCCGGCAGCCGGCAAGGCAATTCGCCAATACCTCCGCCCCGCCGAACGTGCCCTCGGCAATGCTATGAACCAGGCCGGCGTCAGTTTGGGAATGGTGCTGGCACCGCCCGTGGCGACCTGGATTGCGATCCAGGCCGGCTGGCGCGCGGCTTTCGTCGCAACTGGTGTGCTGGGCCTGCTGTGGATTCCGGTCTGGAACTGGGTGGCGCGCCGCAGCAAGCCCGCGCCGTTGCCCACAGCGGAAACCGCCGAGGCTACCCATCTGCTGCGCGACCGCCGTTTGTGGGCCTTCGTTGTCGCCAACGCTCTCAGCATGATTGGCTACTCGCTCTGGACGAATTGGACTACGCTCTATCTTGTGGATGTGCATCGCCTGACTGTCGCCCAAGCCGCCTGGTATGCGTGGATTCCGCCGCTGGCCGCCACTCTCGGCGGATTCGCTGGCGGCTGGCTGTCGCTGCGCTTCATTCGCCGCGGTGCGCCTCCGGCGCGCGGGCGTTTCCACGTGTGTCTGCTGGCTAGCGTGCTGGCGCTGGTCACCGCAGCCGTGCCTGCCGCGCCCACTGCCGCGTGGGCCGCCGCCGGAATCTCGCTCGGCATCTTCGCCGTGGCGGCTTTCAGCGTCAACATGTATACTCTGCCGCTCGATGTATTCTCCGGCGCTCACGCCGCCTTCGCCGTCTCTTGCCTGGTGGCTTCCTACGGCGCCGTGCAGGCCGTGGTCTCGCCGGCGTTCGGCCGCCTCATCGATCTATACGGATACGCGCCGGTCACGGCCATTGCGGCAGTCATGCCGCTGGCGGCTTCGGCGGTTCTGTGGAGGACAAAGTTGGAAGCATGAAACAGCGGCTCAAGCGCAGGCTCTTCGGTCTGCTTGGTAAAGACCCAGAGGCCGTGGTGGTGACGTTCGCCACCGGCGATGCCGAACTGTGCCGCCGCATGGCGGAAGAAGTGCGCGAGCTCATACCCGGCCGGCGTCATTTCTTAGCGACCGAAGCCAACTGGCCCGAGTTGCGGCGCGAGTTGCGGCACTATCGCATCGGACTCGCCCCGGTGATGCTGACGCATCAGTCGAGCGCGCTGCGCCGCGCGGCGTACAAGCTGGCCCCGCGCAAAATCCTGGCTTACAATTCACGCCTGGAGCGACATCACCTGCGGTTCAGCCTGGCTTCGTTTCTGTTCTGGCGGGGCGTGCCGCTCGACCGAATCTATCTGCGGCCGTGGTGGTGGCCCTGGCCAAAGCGCGAACGCACTATGACGCCGGTGGGCGACCGCGTGCTCGAAGGACGGCCCTGCTCGCTGGAGCGTTGCCGCGTGGCTGTGCTCTCGCCGTACTTCCCCTACCCGCTCGCGCACGGCGGCGCGGTGCGCATCTTCAACCTGCTGCGCGAAGCCGCGCGCGAATTCGATATCGAGCTGTTCGCCTTCACCGACGACGATGCCGCGCCGCCGGCCGCCGCCGTGCTCGAATTCTGCGCGCGCGTGGTGTTAGTCACCAAGCCGCGCTATCGCGAGCCGCGCTGGTCCACGCTGCTGCCGCCCGAAGTCCACGAGTTCCGCTCGCCCGCCATGAAGAAGGCCATCGCGCGCGAGCGCGTCGCCTTCGGCTTCCAGGCGCTGCAGGCCGAATACACACAGCTCGCCCGCTACGCCGGCGACGCGCTGGTGGAGCACGATGTCACCTTCGATCTGTTTGGCCAGATCGCGCACCGCGAGCGCACTATCGCGGCGTGGTGGGACTGGTTTCGCTGGCGCCGTTTCGAAACCCGCGCCGTGCGCGCCGCGCGCCGCGTGGTCGTGATGTCGCCCAAGGACGCGGAAATGCTCGGTCCAAAAGCGCCGACCGTAGTGATCGAAAACGGAGTCGACCTCGCCCGTTTTCAACCCGCCCCGGAAACGCCGGGCCAGTGCCTGTTGTTCATTGGCTCCTTCCGCCACTTCCCCAACGTCGCCGCATTTCGATTTTTCACTGAACGCGTGTGGCCGCTGCTGCGCGATAAGTTTCCGCAGATGGAACTGACTGTGGTCTGCGGCCCCGATCACCTCACGTATTGGCGCGCTTTCGCCGAAACGCCCGAGCCCCCTGCGGACCCGCGCATACGCCTGTTAGGATTTGTCACAGACGTCCGCCCGCTCTACTGCGAAACGAACCTGGTAATCGTGCCCACCACCGTCTCCGCCGGCACCAATGTGAAAGTCCTCGAAGCCATGGCCATGCAGCGCGCCGTGGTCTCGACGACTTCCGGATGCGCCGGCCTCGGCTTGCTCGATCGCCACAGCGTCTGGGTCGGCGATACGCCGGAAGCCTTCGCCGCTGGCATTGCGACTCTCATCGCCGATCCCGAACGCCGCGCGCAAATCGCCGACGCCGCCCTCTGGCACGCCAAACGCAACTTCGACTGGCAAGCTATTGGCGAAAAGCAGCGCGCGCTGCTGAGGGAATTGCTGGGCGAACAAGCGGGTTGACAGACGAAAGCGTCTATCCCGCTTTGTTTTGTTCAAAGGCGTTCGTCCAGTAGCGTCTGAATCTCTCCCGAGATGGCGGCATGGAGTTGTTCCGAACGATCGTAGCCGACGTGGACCAGACGTACCTTTCCGGACTTGTCGATTACGATCAACGCAGGAAAGCCTTCCACGCTCAGGCTATCGAGGGACTTCTCGCTGCCGCAGGCAACTGGCAGCGTGTAACCGGCCTTCTTCATGAAGTCGCGCGCTTTTTCCGGCGTCTCGCCGTCCTTCTGCACGTCGACAGCCCAAAACGTGACCATCGGGTTTCCTTGATAGCGTCTGTAGAGCTTTTCGATCTCCGGCAGTTCCCTGCGACAGGCAGGACACCAGGTCGCCCAGAAATCGAGGACGACGACGCGTCCTCTAAGCTCGCGGGATTCAACCGCCGAGCCGTCGAGTCTGCTGATGGAAAATGCGGGAGCGGGTGCGCTCATTTTGCGAGTGGCGATTCTCGTCGCAAGCGCGGGAATCGTAGTCAGCGCCAACACGACGAGTGCAGCCATGCAAGCCAGGGCCGTCACTCCTCCTCTCAACGCCGACTGAGCCGCCCAAAGGCGACGGACGCGCACACCGCATGCCGCGAACACAATCGCAATCAGCAAGAACGTGGCGAGGATCAGATGGGGCAGAGAGTCCGATCCCAAAACGAGCAGTATGACAGAGGCCCCTGAGCTCAACAGGAGCCCTTTCAGCCAGGTGTTCTTGGGACGATTGTGCCCGCGAATGATCCCGGCGCACAGATACAGGAATGCAAGGACAGTGACCGCGACGCGTAGGTCCGCGCCCACGTGAAGATAGTTGTCGCCAACGACGAACAACACAAGGGCAGCCATCCCGGTCAAGACGTCGGCAGCGCCCGAAGTCAGTGTGCTCCTCATACACAGAACTCCTGTGAGCCCCTACGAAAATCGGACCGTTGATGTTCCCCTAGAGATTGTTGCTTGGGCCGCCAGGCGGTTCGGGGTGCTGCCTGACAGGTTCACGCGGTTGCCCACGATTGCGGACCGGTTCCGGTCAGCCCCCGCGGCCAGTTCCCTCGTTCCTCCCGCCATCCGCAAATCGAACTGGGTCGCCACTCGGCCACAGCTACTCCACCACGGCCCCCGCTTTGCGGAATGCTTCCTCGACGGCTTCTTTTGTCCATCCGCAGCTCACGAACAGCTCCTGCCGCGCGCCTGCGCTCAGTGCGATCGCTTTCCATCCGTTTTGCGTCGGCACCGTCACCCGCACGCGCACCTTGCCCTTGGCATCGCGCACCGGCCGGATTACGCCCGGAATTACCGAACGGATTTCTGGGTTCGCCCGCAGCAGTTCTTCGAGCACCGCGCGCACGCCATCGATGATGCTGTGCTCCACCTTGAGCCGGTCGTGAGCGGTTCTCAGGCGCACTTAGCGTTCCTCTGGGGTGTCTTGTGGGGCAGCTTGTCAAGCTGCGTGCCGATTGGCAATCGGCACGCGCGGCGATTATCAATCGCCGCGCAGGATTTCATCCTGCCCCACAGAACACTTTCGCACGCCGCGGCGTTCACGCCCATCCCTCGCCGCCGCGCAGTGGCACGAAGCGGCACAGCGTCGACACCCGCGAGTCGATGTTGCCACCGTGCAGGTGCAGCACGCGCAACTCCTGGTCTTCGAACTGCCCGACTGGAATCACCAGCCGCCCGGGGTCCCGCAATTGTTCGAGCAACGCCGGGGGCACGTCCGGCGCACCGGCCGCAACCGTTATGGCATCGTACGGCGCCAGCGGCGCATATCCAAGCGATCCATCGGCAACGACCACCTCGACATTTCCGTCGCGGCCGGTGCGGCGCAGATTCCCGCGCGCCAGTTCTGCCAGTTCCGGAATCAACTCGACCGAAACCACTTGCGCGGCCAGCGCTCCCAATACCGCCGCCGCGTAGCCGCAGCCGGCGCCCACTTCGAGCACCGTTTCGGTTCCATCCAACTCCAGTTCCGCCGCCATCAGCGCCGTCATGTAAGGCTGCGAAATCGTCTGTCCGCAACCGATCGACACCGGCTCGTCGCCATACGCCGCGATCCGCGATAACAGCGGAACGAACTCCTGGCGCGGAATCTCGCCCATCGCCGCCAGCACGCGCGGGTCGTGGATGCCGCGCCGGCGCAGTTGCTTCTCCACCATGGCGCGCCGCTCGCCGGCCCAATCTGGGATCACGCTTCCGCCTCACCCTTATAATAGCGATGATGGCTCATCCGATCACGCTCATCCCAGGCGATGGCATAGGGCCCGAAGTCGCCAACGCTACCGCGCGTGCGGTGGAGGCGACCGGCGCCAGTATCGAATGGGAACGCGTCGATGCCGGCGCCCGTGCCTTGGCTGAGCAGGGGCAACTGCTGCCCGATGACGTCTTCGCTTCGCTCGAGATGACACGCGTCGGGCTGAAGGGCCCCACCACAACCCCCATCGGCGGCGGCCATCAGAGCATCAACGTGGTCCTGCGCAAGAAACTGGGCCTCTACGTCAACTTCCGCCCTGTCATCACGCTGCCCGGCCTCAAGACGCGCTTCGACGATTTAGCGCTCGACATCGCGATTTTCCGAGAGAACACAGAGGACCTGTACGCCGGTCTGGAGCACGAAGTGGTTCCGGGCGTGGTGGAGAGTCTGAAGATCATCACCGAAAAGGCTTCCTCGCGGATTGCGCGCGCGGCATTCGAATTCGCCCGCCGCGAAGGCCGCAAGAAGGTCACCGCCATCCACAAGGCCAACATCATGAAGCTCAGCGACGGCCTGTTTC
>CAZFOP010000213.1:0-4176 GCA_964520085.1 uncultured Solibacteraceae bacterium
TAGAAGTCGAGCAGGTTGGCGAACAGCTCCTCACTGGGATTGGCAAAGACCTTCTTGCGAAGAGTGATCTTATCGGGCGGCACGATGCCGTAGCGGGAGAGGCGGAGCCGCATCTGAAACTGGAGCTGGGCTTCGGCGGCGGCGGAGAGAAACCCACGTTCGGCAAGGGCGAGCGTGGCGGCGACGCGGCCGATCAGTTCGGCCATCTGTTCGCCGCTCACGGTTTCGGAATTCAGCACGAGATCGAACATATCGGCTGTGGCGCGGGTCTTGCCAAAGCGGGCTTTGCGGGCGGCGCGGCCGGCGGCTTCGAGCTCGAGCAGACGCTGGCGAGCGGCCGGGCGTTCCAAGCGGCAATCCAGCATGATGTTGCCGATGCGCACGTTTTCCGGGGCCACCACATGGACGCGCAACATGCCGGGAAAGTGACACGACTGGAGCTCGCCGCCGGCGGCGCAATAAACGATGTGATGCGCGGTCGCCAGGCGTGCCAGGACGGAAGTGGCCAGGCTGGACCAGGCCTTATCGGGGATGCGGGTTTCGGGGCCGAATTCGTCCGCGGTCAGAGCCTCCAACCGCGCCTGCGTGAGCAGCTCGAAACCCAGCCGCTGCGCAGTGATGCGCGCGACCTCTTCAAACCGGCACCCAGAATGCCCCGAAATCGCGATCAGCGCCATGTCACAAGCTCATGATAACGCCTATGCGCCGGACGACCGGGAATGCCCGGGGCCCTACCGGTGGCGGTGGATCGGCGGTTCGCTAGTTCTGGACAGCCACGCGCCGGCTCAGCATAGCGTGGGCACCGAAGAGCGCAGCCGAATAGAACAGGTCGGCCAGCAAGGTGCGGCCATAAAATGGGATGGCCGCCGCGTAGCAGGCCATCAGGCCGGCGGCGGTGTGCGCATAGAGGGACACCGGCTTCAGCCACATCGCAAAATTGGTAATCAGGAAGAACTGCACACTGCCGGCAACCGCCGCGGCGCCGAAGGCCAGCGGGTTTTGCGTCGAGCGCAGCCGGGTGCCGATCCACACATAAATCAGGAAGCTGGCATATACGAATGGAGTCGCAAAGGAATAGCCGCCTACCAGCGGATCCGTGACGAGCATCAGCGCCAGCGGCAGCAGATAGGCCTTCCATCCGCTCAGCCGACCGCCGGCAAACAGGCTGACACCGCCTACAGGCGAAAAATTCGGCGCGTGCGGCACCAGGCGGGCAAGGATACCCACAATCGTAAGACCAACGGCCAGCGGCTTCGACGTACTGTTCTGCATTCGTGTTCTCCTCTATCGATTATCTATCAGGTTGGGGCGAATTTGCATGGTTCGGATCCCATAAGGTTTCCGGGTCGCCGGTGATGTGAGTCGCCCAGCGGCTCCAGACGAAAAAGGCGTCACTGAGACGGTTGAGGTACCGAACTGCCTCCGGCGGCACGCCTTCGAGGCGAGCCAAAGCCACCACGGAGCGCTCGGCGCGGCGGCACACAGTGCGGCAAAGATGGAGATCGGCGTTTAGACGTCCGCTGCCGGGCAGCACAAAGGAGTGCAGCGGCGGCAGGTCGCGCGTGATGCGGTCCATTTCGGTTTCGAGGCGCTTCACGTCGTCGTCCGTCACGCGCGGCTGGCGCTCGTGAACGTCCTCGGGCAGGGTTGCGAGAATCGAACCGAGGTTGAACAACTCATGCTGGATGCGGAGCAGAATGGGCACCAGCGTCCAGGCACGGCCATCGCTGTCCACCAGCCCTTCGGCGGTTGCGCGCGCGGCACCGACGAAGGCGTTCAATTCGTCCACCACACCGTAGGCTTCCAGTCGTGGCGTGTCCTTGGCGACGCGCTGGCCGCCCACCAGACCGGTTTCGCCCGCGTCGCCGCCGCGCGTATAGACGCGGGCGATCGTGAGTCGCGGCGGATCGAAGGGTGGCTTGCTCATAGTTTCATTTTGCGCCGGATTTTGCCGCGGTGAAAGACCATTTCACACCGGTCACAAAGTTCAGCAGCGGCGAGGGGTAGCCAAACACCTCTTCGTAATGCCGATCGAGCACATTGCGCAGGTTGCCATACGCGGTGATACCGTGGCCGAGCGCCACATTGAGATTGACACCCAGGTTGAAGTAACCGGGGTTTTGGAACAAGCCGGCGGATGCGCCGTAGCTGGGATCGACATCGAGAACGGAGCCGCGGAAGTAGCCGTTCCAGCCGCCGGAAACGCGGCCCCGGGTGAAAGTGGCGGCGAAAGCGCCCGAATTGGCCGGACAGCGCAGCAACTGCTGGCCCACGCTAAACGGAGCCGGGGCCAGGTTGGCAGTGCCATTCAACGACAGGATTTCCGAATCGAGCCAGGTGTACCAGCCGGTGAGATACAACCAGCGGGCGGGCCGCACCCGTGCCGAGTATTCCGTGCCCAGGCCACGCGAGTTGGCGATGTTGTCGGATTGATAGTGGCTGAGCACGGCGAGATTGCCGCCGAGAATGACGATCAGATCGTAATAGCGATTGTCGAAGAAGGTGGCGTCGAGCGAGAGAACGTCGTGGAAGAAGCGGTGCTCCACACCCACGTCGAAGCCGCGCGTGCGCTCCGGCTTGAGCGACGGGTTGTCGGTGTACGCCAGGTCGAAACCGGTGGGCGGGCGAAAGCCGGTGCCGAAGGAAGCGTGCAGCCGCGTGCCACCGCGGCTGTAGGCGGCGGCCACCTTGGGATCGAGCGCGCCGACGGTCTGCGCCGGAAAACTCGGACGCGAATATCCGTCGGTGGGAATCGCACCGGTGTTCAGCATCTCGCCACGCACGCCGGCATTGATCGTCCAGCCGCCGGGCAATTGGAAACGATTCTCCAGATACAATGCGGCGTCGTTGCGGCGGATGGGGAAGGTGTCGTAATTCGCATCTGTGATGTAAGTGTTCTTCACTTCCTCGATCGTTTCCGCGGCGCCGAATGCCAGCATGTACCAGGGCTTGATACTGGCTGTGGTCCGCCACTCGGCCTGCCCGCGCAGGTCTTTGTTGAAACCGAAACCGTAAGGGCTGGCGTAGCCATTGTTGTTGAGGAAGAACGAGGCGAACAGATCCTCCCGAACCCGCCCCGAAAACAGGTCCGCCTGGTAGTGGATCAGGTAATCGGAGAAGTTGTTCTTGCTGCGGCTGACAGTGTCGATTCCGGTGTAGTCGTCATTGGGATCGGAGCCGTAGGGCCCTGGCTCGCCGACGGAGTTGGAATCGAAATCGCCGTGAAAGTCGATCGACTGGTTGCCGAAGCGGCGCAGCACATTGAGCATCAGGTCCTCGTTGCGATAGTCGCTGTTGGGCACCGGGCCGTTGTCGTCGAGTCGCGAAGCGGAGAAGCCGATGCCGAAGCCCGCCACCGTGTCGCCGCCGGCGATGCCGAAGCGATGCTCCTGGTACGTGCCGCCCTCGAGCAGCACATCGAGATTGGGAGAGGCGCCGGCCTCGCGGGTGACGAAGTTGACGACGCCCGAGTTCGCGTACTCGCCGGCGGCGGCGGATTGCGGGCCGCGAATCACCTCCACGTGGTCCAACTCCTCGGCCGGAATGTGGGCGAAATCGAAGCCCCCGCCGAAACTATTGACAGGGATGCCGTCGATCTCCACCAGGTTGAAATCGTCGTAACCGCCGCGCAGATAGAGCGAGGTGAGTCCGCCGGTGGGCCCGGTCTGGCTGATGGCCATGCCGGGGAGGTAACGTAGCAGGTCGACGGCCTGCGCCAGATTGCTCTGGCGGATCTCTTCACTGGTGACGATGCTGGTGCTGCCACCCTGCTGGCTGGCGGGGACATCGATGGCGGAGCCGACCACGCTCACCGAATCTTCAAGCGGCGCCAACTCCAACTTCACTGCCAGCGGTTGCGCTGCGGAAGAGAGCGGGATTTCGGCGGTGCGGAATCCGGGCGCGGCGACCACGAGTTTGGCATCGGGCGCGGCGGCCGCGACTGTATCGAGATCGAACGATCCGTTGACACCGGTGAGCGTGCGTGCGGCGATTCCCGCGCGGACCGACACGGCGACCTGGGCGCCCACGATGGGCGCGCCGGACGGATCGGCAACCGTACCTTTCAAAGAAGCGGCTGGCAGACCGGCGGCCAACAGCAGTAGCAAGGACACGAGGCCCTGAAGACGTATATACATTCGAGGCTCCTCCCTAGAGAGCCGAAAGTAAACAATCTCG
>CAZFOP010000213.1:4186-6681 GCA_964520085.1 uncultured Solibacteraceae bacterium
TGACACGCTTGAGGGCGATTCTCCGCGCTTACAGTGGCTGGGCCACGCCGGATTCGCACCGGCTTCCCGTACACCAGCGGACAATCGAATACTTTTCGAGTGTACACTAATTCATGACGAGATGCGAAATCGAATGACTTGTCTTGCGCACCTGGGCCTTGCGGTCGCAATCCTGGGCGCCGCGCTTCCGGCTCTTCACTCCGAAGGAAAATCCGATAAGAGAAAGTCGCACGCCGCGTACGAGCGCGGGCAGCGCGCCGACGAAATGGGGCAGCGCGAAGAAGCCATCGGCGACTACTCCGAGGCCCTCGCAGCCGACGCAGGCAACGCGGCGGCGTTGCGCGCGCGTGGCCTGGACTACCTGGCCGGCGGCGACAACACTAAAGCGCTGGCCGACCTGGAAACGGCGGTGCGCTTGCAGCCGGCCGACGCGCAGGGCTACTGGGCGCGCGGCGACTACTTTGCCAAGACCGGCGAAAGCACGCGCGCCATTCAGGACTACACGACCGCGATCGGGATGAAGCTGGAGCGCACGGAGGTGTACACCGGACGGGGAAATCAGGAACTGGCGCTGAAGGATTACGAGAAGGCCGCCACGGATTTCACGCAGGCATTGTCACTGCGGCTGGACAACGCCGACGCGAATAAAGGCCTGGGCATGGCGCGCGCAGCCCAAGGCCGCTACCACGACGCGGTGGAAGCCTTCGATTCGTGCCTGCGGCGGCGCCCCGATTACGTCGATGTATACGTCGAGCAGGCGCTGGCCTACGCTGCGCTGAACGATTATCGGCGCGCGCTAGCCGATCTGGACACGGCGGTCCGGTTGCGGCCGGAAGACGCACGAGCGCTGCGCACACGAGGCGCGGTGAGGGAAGTGCTCGGCGACAAGGACGGAGCGATGGCGGATTACACGGCGGCCATCCGGCAGGACCCGAACGATGCGCGCCTGTACCTGGCGCGCGGCACGGTTTACGCCGAGTTGGGGAAGCGAGAGGAGTCGTTTCGGGACCGCAACCGAGCCGTCGAACTGGACCCGACGAACCCCGTGGCTTACATCGATCGCGCCGCGTCGTACCACGCGATGGGAGATCACACGAAAGGGCTTGCCGACCGCAACACGGCGATCACGCTCAACCCCGGACTGGAAGTGGCGTGGCGGGCGCGCGGGACCGACTACATTCTGCTGGGGCGTTACGACGAGGCACTGGCGGATTTGCAGCACGCCGTGCACTTGGAACCGGATGACGCGGAAGCCAAGCAACTATTGGCGATGGCGGATAGGAAGGTGCAGGAACTGATCGAGGTCGCTCGCACCAGGGAAGCGCTGCCGGATACGGTGTCGATGGACTTGCCAGGTGCGCCCACGGCGCCGGCCCCTCCGGCTGTAGCGGCGCCGCCGAAGCCCGATGTGCAGGTCGTGACGCTTGGGTCAGCGGCCAATCCGAACCTGACAGTCGCGACGCCGGTGACAGCGGCGCTACCGTTGAAACCCGATGTGCAGACCCCGTCGCAAGCGCCAGCGGTCAAACCGGCATTGTCAACCGCGACGACGGCGACAGCGGCACCACCGGTGAAACCCGATGTGCAACCCAAACCGCAAGCGCCAGTGGTCAACCCGGCGTTGTCAGCCGCGACGACGGCGACAGCGTCGCCATCGGTGAAACCCGATGTGCAACCTAGGCCGCAAGCGCCAGCGGTCAAACCGGCGTTGTCAGCCGCAACGACAACGACAGCGGCGCCGCCGTTGAAACACGACGCGCAATCCAAGCCGCAAGCGCCAGCGGTCAAACCGGCACTATCAGCCGCAACGACAACGACAGCGGCGCCGCTGTTGAAACACGACGCGCAATCCAAGCCGCAAGCGCCAGCGGTCAAACCGGCACTATCAGCCGCGACAACGGAAACGGCCAAGGATGGACCCTCTCATCAGTCGGCGGGGCGCAAACTGATTCAGGACGGGAAATTCGACGAGGCGATCGAACAACTGAGTGAAGCGCTGCGGCTGGACCCCTCATCGGCGCGCGCCTACAATGCGCGCGGCTACGCGTATCTACGCCTGAAGAGCCTGAAGGAAGCGGTTGCGGATTTCAATAACGCCATCCGCCTGGATCCGAACTATGTCAACGCGTATCAGAACCGTGCCGCGGCGCGGCGCTGGTTGGGCGACATCGGCGGGAGCAGCGTGGACATGGAGAAAGCGCGGCAACTGACGGGCGGCTTGCAATAGGCAGTCTCGCCGATTCGCCGAGTGGACATACGCATGGAATACGCCTACGAAGATATCGCCAAGATGATCGACCATTCGCTGCTGAACCCGACGCTGACAGCGGCGGAGTTGGAGCGCGGCTGCCGGCTGGCGTTGGACTATGATGTGGCCAGCGTCTGCATTCTTCCCTATTACCTGCGCCGTTGCGCCGGGATGCTGGCCGGGAGCCGGGTAAAGGCGAGCACCACCATCGGCTTCCCGCACGGCTGCCACACCACGGCCGTCAAAG
>CAZFOP010000214.1:0-6645 GCA_964520085.1 uncultured Solibacteraceae bacterium
TCGCTACCGGACTGACGGATAGCACGGTCGCAACAGCAACCTACACGATCAAGGCGGTGGCCCCAACCTTCAGCCCGGCCGGCGGGACGTATACCGCCCCGCAAACGGTGACGCTAGCCACTACCACCCCTGGCGCAAGCATCAACTACACGTTGGACGGCAGCACGCCCAGCGATACCGCGGGCACGCTGTACACGGCTCCGCTCGCCATCAGCGCCACTACTACGGTCAAGGCCATCGCATTCGCTACCGGACTGACGGATAGCACGGTCGCAACAGCAACCTACACGATCAAGGCCGTGGCCCCAACCTTCAGCCCGGCCGCGGGCACCTACACTACGCCGCAGACGGTGACGCTGAGCACCACCACCACCGGAGCAAGCATCAATTACACACTGGACGGCAGCACGCCCAGCGATACCGCAGGCACACTGTACACGGCGCCGATTTCTGTCAACGCCACCACGACCGTGAAGGCCATCGCCTTTGCCACCGGGCTCGCCGACAGTACCGTGGCTACCGCCGCGTACAAGATCGCCGGCACACCGGCCATCAAGAGCCTCACTCCGCCGTCCGGCGCCGTGGGCGCGGTTGTGACGATCGCCGGCAGCAACTTCGGGTCGGCTCAGGGCACCACCAGCACGGTAACGTTCAACGGGACCAGCGCGGGCACGGCCACCAGTTGGACCACTGGCAGTATCACCGTCAACGTGCCTGGCGGGGCGACCACCGGCCCCGTGATGGTAACGGTCGGCGGGGTATCGAGCAGCGGTGTGAACTTTACGGTTCTTCCGGCCCCCTCCATCGGCGACGTGAATCCCAGCATGGCGCCGGTGGGCGCCGTGGTCTCGATCTCCGGGAGCAACTTCGGTTCGAGCCAGGGCTCTGGCGTGGTGATGTTCAACGGGATCGGTGCGGGCGCTGCAATCAGTTGGAGCGCCAGCTCCATCACGGTCAAGGTGCCCATCGGCGCAACCAGCGGGACGGTGGCCGTGACGGCCGCGGGCGTGGCCAGCAATAGCCTGCCCTTCTATGTGGTTCCGGCGCCCTTGATCACCAGCTTGTATCCTACCTCCGGTCCAGTGGGCACGCAGGTCACCATCACCGGGAGCGGCTTCGGTTGGAACCAGACGATCTGCACAGTAACGTTCAATGGGACCGCCGCGGGTACGGCAAGCAGTTGGGCCGACACCAGCATCACAGTGAACGTGCCCAGCGGCGCCACGACCGGCAACGTGGTGGTCGCGATGTACGGGGCACCCAGCAACCCAGTGGTTTTTACCGTGATCCCTGTGCCCTCCCTCGCCAGCGTCTCACCAACGTCGGGCGTGGCGGGCACGCAAGTCACGATTTCCGGTTCGAATTTCGGCACGGTGCAGGGTAGCGGATCTCTACTGCTGGGCAGCACCACGGGCACGGTGGTCACCTGGAGCGACACGCAAATCCTCGCCACCGTCGCGTCCAACGCCAGATCCGGAAGCGCCCGCGTGCAGCAGAATGGATACTGGTCCAACAGTGTGCCCTTCACCGTAAGCACGGCCACCATTTCGAGTGTTTCGCCCACCACCGGAACGCCCGGAGTCACTCAGGTGACCGTCACGGGCTCCGGCTTCGGCTCTGCTCAGGGCAGCGGCCAGGTATGGTTGGGCACCGCCAATGGCGTGGTGCAAAGCTGGAGCGACACCCAGATCGTCGCCACCGTGGCCGCAGGCTCGTACTCCGGTAACGCCCAGGTTTTGCAAAACGGTGTCATGAGTAATGCGATTCCATTTACCGTGGATGCGCTGCAAATCGCGAGCGTCAGCCCGACGATGGGCGCGGCCGGTACCGCCGTCACATTTACCGGCAGCGGCTTCGGATCGTCTCCGGGTGTCGCTTGGCTCGGCAGCACCGCCGCGAGCTCGATCCAATCGTGGACTGACACGCAAGTGATCGCCACGGTCGCGCCTGTCGCGCTGACCGGCGTCGCGAAGATTCAGCAGAACGGCGTATGGAGCAACGCGGTTGGCTTTATTGTCCCTGCGGGAAGCGGCAACACGCTCGTGCCCGCCCTGCTCAACATGGTTGTCGGCGACACACGCACCCTACAGGCGCTCAACGCTTCCGGGCAGACCGTGACCGGACTTAACTGGACAACGAGCGATCCCACCGTCGTGAGCCTCTCGACCGACGACCCGCCGCTGCTCACCGCGCTCGCCGTCGGACACGTCACGATCACCGCTGGTACCGCGACCTGCGATGTCACCGTTTCCGCCGGCCTGCCCCTCGGCACCGTGATCTGGTCCAACCCCGGCGACGGATCGGGTGTAACATCGATTGTGCCCGCCGTGCCCAGCACCACCGGCCTAGCCGACGTCTTCGCGTTCCAGGCCGATGGCACCGTTCAGGCCATCACCAGCGACGGCACAACGGCATGGACGGCGGATGTGAGCCAGGCAGAGGATGTCCTGCCGGACTTTCAGGGCGGCCTGGTCGTCTCGACGGGGAACTCCATCTACAAGCTGGATGGTATTACCGGGCAGGCGTATCCGGCGTACACGCCTCCCGCTCCCGACTATACCGAGTGTGAGCTGGTCACCGGTGGACTGGCCGTGCATCCGGACGGCACGATCTTCACGAGCTACACAGACAAGAATGGATACAACCTGATTGGCATCGATCCCACCACGGGCACGCAGAAATTCATGGTGCCGGCGACGGTCAACGGAGTCGAACCGTTCCAAGGCGGCTCGACTACCATCATCGTCGCGGGCGACGGCTACGCCTACTACAGTTACCCGTATTTGGACAGCGTCTACGAGTACCCCGCCACCTGCCGGCTCGGCGTACTTCGCGTCAGCAGCAGCGGGGACGCCCAGAGCATCGACGTTCTCAGTGCGGGGTGCGGGGGCTGGATTGGCGGGATCGGGCACTCGTACCTGACCGGCGGCAACATGATCACCAACGCCGATCAGGGAATTCTGCTCACCTGGCAGACGCCGAAGCCGGACGGCTCGGGATTCACCTCGCAGATGGCGACCATCACGGGCGGCGCCGCGGCGATGGCCATGGAGCCATGGGTGCCCAGCGACGTCGGCTCGGCGGTCACGCCGGTGCTGCAAGCGCAGGACGGCTCGTTCGTGGGCACATTCGCTGACGCGAACGTGTACCAGAGCGACATGGTCGCTTTCGACGCGACCGGCAACGTGCGCTGGATCGTGCCCAACGAAACGCCGCAAATCGCCACGGCCGATGGCGGCGTCATAGGCCAGTCCGGCATCACCTACGACCAGTACGGAAACGCGACGGGACAAATTAGCCTGGCCACGCAATCCTGGAGGGGCAATTCGTACACCGATGGGGATGTGGACCAAGTGGTTGAGAATCCGCCCCCAACGGCGTTGAGCCTCTGGGCGGAGGCAGGAGGGAGCCCCTCCGGAGGCAATACTGCCGGCCGGCCATGGTATTTCAAGCTCGTCTGGCAGAACAACTGCGCGGACCAGGAGTTTCAGTGGCCGAATTGCGGCTGGGCGTTCTATCCAGATAATCCGCTGGTAAATGACAATTTGGCAACCAGCGCAAGCTCCCAAGCTGCGACCATAAAATCCGCTGCGCTGGCTGCCTTCAAGAAGGCGTTTGACAAATGGCCAGTGACGGCGAACGGCAGCGACGGGGTGGACGTCAGCGAAGGAACGCCCGGTACTGGAGATAACCGCGCCAACGTGGTGGACGGTTACTTGATGGACAGCAAAACGGGCACGATGGCGTGCGGATATAGCAACCCGTTCGTCGTCTCATACGACAGCAAGATCTACTTCCTGAGACATATGGAACAGGCCCAGTGGGCATTGCCGATTATGCTCGTCACCGCACAAGACGTCCAAAACGCCCTTGGTCGAGCTGATCTGATGAGCGCGATAGGGACCGGCATCGGGAACACCGCAGCCCATGAGCTCGGCCATCAGTTCTTTTTGGGGGCATACGGCATGGACGACAACACGCCCAACACTTACAACTCGTGGCACTGCGACGGCGAAAAGATGCCCTGGGCCTGGGGCATCGGAGGTCCCATTAGCTGGGAGTCAGGTATCGCCGCCCAATGGGAGGACATGCTTCGCGGAGGATATCACTCGCATTAGCAGGCATCACCGGCGTGGGCTGTCACTGAGGATTATGGACATGAAACTCTTCAAGAACGCGCCTTTCCGAAGGGCCGCGCAGCTACTCACCCTCGGCGCGCTGGCGCTTCTGGTATGGTGGCTGGCGTCGAGACCCGTTCTGTTCCACTCGCGCTTTTTGGCGGCGGCGGAGGACCGGTCGTGCAGGGATTACGGCGGCGGTGAAACCGGAATCCCCGTCTTGAATCCGTTTCGCTCGCGCTCGCCGGAGCGAGCCGCGGATGCGGTTTTGAAGGCGCTATCGAAAGGGGCGTGCCCGCCAGACTGGAGTCAGGCGACGTGCGCTCTCGTGAGACGGCACCCGATCACTGCACAATCATGGCGGGTTGTGAACCGGGCAGACTATCCCCGGGGTGTCCTGCTCGTTTACAGGCTGTACTCGCAGGAGCAGGCAAGACGCATAGGCGACGGATGCAGTCTCCTAAGCTTCGAGTTGCTGCGCACTGGCACAACCTGGGAGGTTTCGAAATTCGGCCCGGGCAGCCTCATCTATTGAGTCCAGCATAATATAGTATCGGTCGACACAGCGAGAGGGCGAACCTGGAAATTCGCGAATTGTCTAAATTGAGGGATGATCAGCCGGAGAGGGGAACCCGCGGACATTGACCAATCACCCAGTTTTCGAGATCGCCTTCGCCGGTGCTAACGCCACTTCGCGATAGATGATCGCCCCTGTTCAAAGGGGCTGCGCCGTCTTGGGGCGCTTTCCGGCAACGCGCGGGTTTTGCGGGGCGGCGTGATGAGCAATGCGGTTCCGTTTACCGTGGACGCCCTGCAAATCGCGAGCGTCAGTCCGGCATCGGGCGCGGGCGGGACCGCGGTCACGTTCACTGGCAGCGGCTTCGGATCGTCTCCGGGCGTCGCTTGGCTCGGCAGCACCGCCGCGAGCTCGATCCAATCGTGGACTGATACGCAGGTGATCGCCACGGTCGCTCCCACCGCGCTGTCCGGCGTCGCGAAGATCCAGCAGAATGGCGTTTGGAGCAACGCGGTTGGCTTCACAGTCCCAGCGGGAAGCGGCAACACGCTCGTGCCAGCCCTGCTCAACATGGTTGTTGGCGACACACGCAGTCTCCAGGCGCTCAACGCCTCTGGGCAGACGGTCACCGGACTCACTTGGACCTCGAGCGATCCAACGATCGTGAGTCTCTCGACTGACGATCCGCCGCTGCTCACCGCGCTCGCCGTCGGGCATGTTA
This sequence comes from uncultured Solibacteraceae bacterium, assembly GCA_964520085.1. Classification (GTDB taxonomy): domain Bacteria; phylum Acidobacteriota; class Terriglobia; order Bryobacterales; family Bryobacteraceae; genus Bog-375. Next base: position 5,357 of record CAZFOP010000214.1, read on the forward strand.
CCATCACCGCCGGCACCGCGACCTGCGATGTCACTGTCTCCGCCGGCCTGCCCCTCGGCACCGTCATCTGGTCCGACCCAGGCGACGGATCGGGTGTAACATCGATTGTGCCAGCCGTGCCCAGCACCACCGGAGTCGCCGATGTCTTCGCCGACCAAATCCGTCATTCGATCGGCCAGTTCCACCTGCCCGCTGCGGGGCGGCGCGCATCGGGTGAAATCGGCCGCAGTTCCTGGCATGATGCATGAGGTCTCACGGAGATCGTTGCGCGCCATCCACCACGCCCGCCGGCTACAGTAAACTGATTAGAACGTTGCGCCAGATTGGAACCTAACGAGCCACTGTGATGCCTACCCACATTGTCCAAGTCGACGCTTTCACCACGCGGCCTTTCGCCGGCAACCCAGCGGCGGTCTGTGTGCTTTCCGAACCGCGCCCGGATGCCTGGATGCGCGATGTGGCGCGCGAGATGAACCTCTCGGAGACCGCCTTCCTGCATCCGGAAGACGGCGGATACGGCCTGCGCTGGTTCACCCCCGCGGTGGAAGTGGATCTGTGCGGCCACGCCACCATTGCCAGCGCGCACGTTCTGTGGGAAGACGGCCACCTGGCGCGCGGCTGCCAGGCGCGCTTCCACACACGCAGCGGTCTGCTGCTGGCGGACCGGCGCGGCGAATGGATCGAGCTCGATTTTCCGGCCAAGATCGCGGCCGCTGCGGAACCGCCGCCGGGTTTGCTCGCCGCGCTCGGCGTCCAGGCCACGAGCGTCTCGCGGAATCAGTTCGACTACCTGGTGGAAGTGGCGACGGAGGAGGAAGTGCGCGCGGCGACGCCGGATTCGAGCGCGCTGAAGAAGGTCGAAGCGCGCGGCATCATCGTCACCGCCCGCGCCTCCACCGCCGGGTACGATTTCGTCTCGCGATTTTTTGCGCCCGGCTCGGGTGTCGACGAGGACCCGGTCACTGGCTCGTCGCACTGCGCACTGGGACCGTATTGGGCCGCGCGGCTTGGTAAGTCAGATTTCACTGCGTACCAGGCTTCCGCACGTGGCGGCGTCGTCCGCGTGAGGGTGAACGGCGGCCGGGTGATCCTAGGCGGCCAAGCGGTCATAGTAATGCGCGGCGAGTTACTCGCGTAAGCGATATGAACGCACTGTTGCTGAAACAATACCGGCAACTGGAACTGGTGGAGATGCCCGTCCCCGCGCCGGGGCCGGGCGAATTACTGGTGCGCGTCCATTCCTGCGGCATTTGCGGCAGTGACGTCCACGGCTTCGATGGCAGCACCGG
>CAZFOP010000215.1:0-6614 GCA_964520085.1 uncultured Solibacteraceae bacterium
ACGTGCCCAACATCGCCAAAGCCGTCATCAGCGTGCACTGCCATGACGACCTCGGCCTCGCCGTGGCCAACGCACTGGCTGGCATCCGCAACGGCGCGCGGCAAGTGGAAGGCACTATCAACGGCGTCGGTGAACGGGCCGGCAACGCGGCCATCGAAGAAGTAGTGATGGCCCTGCGCACGCGCGGCGATTACTTTGGGGTGCGCACCAATATCGATGCGCGTGAGTTCCACCGCACCAGCCGGCTGGTGGCCGATTCGCTCGGAATGGCGGTACCTGCCAACAAGGCCGTGATCGGTGCCAACGCATTTTCGCACAGCTCCGGCATTCACGTGGATGGTTTCCTGAAGGACCGCGAGACATACGAGATTATGCGGCCCGAGGACGTGGGTTTCGAGGAGAGCCGCGTGGTGCTGACTGCGCGCACCGGCCGCCATGGACTGAGCGACCGGTTGGCTAAGTTGGGATACGAGCTCTCGAAGGAGGAGTTGGATCAGACTTATGAGCGCTTCCTGGCGGTGGCGGATAAGAAGCAGGAAGTCTTCGACGAGGATCTGATCGCCATTCTGCACGACGAGTTACATCCGGTGGCGGAGATGTATCAGCTCTTGTACATGCACGTGTATAGCGGCACAACGGCCATTCCCACGGCGACCGTGCGCTTGCGCATTGGCGAGGAGACGCGCGAAGGCGCTGCCATCGGCGACGGCCCGGTGGACGCAGTGTATAAGTCGATCACCGCAGTTACTAACACGAAAGTCAAGCTGCTGCGCTATGACATTCGCGCGGTGACCAGCGGCACCGAAGCCATCGGCGAAGTCACCGTGCAACTCGAAGGCGCCGGCAAGCGCACTGTCGGCCGAGGCGCTTCCACCGACGTGATCGAAGCCAGCGCGAAAGCCTACGTCGACGGCCTTAACAAGCTCGCCGGACTGAAATAGCGTGGCTCGCCGCACGAGAAGGTGGTGGCGCAGGCTGTCCAGCCTGCAGAGCCGGGAGTCCTCCCGGCTTTTCTTCGGACCGTGGCAAGCAAAGTTGGCACGAACGCAGAGGCTGCACACAGGGCTGCGCCCGCCACGTATGCTGTCTGCGCTCGCATTGCTCGCTTCCGCATTCACCGTCGCCTGCAAGCAGGGCCCGCCGCCCTTGGTGGATGCGGGCATGGCGGCTTGCATCACGCATGACACCGTTGTGCTGGCCGGCGCCGACCTGGACCGGCTGCGCGCTTCGCGATTCGTGGCCGACCTAGGCGGCTCGGCGCGCGATCTGCTGGAGCGATATCGCAACGCTTCGAAGCTGCTGATCGCCTGGAACGGGAACGATCTGCTGATCGTCGAGCGCGGGCTTTTCAAAACGCCGCCACCGGGCGCGACCATCGTCGAACCGGGTCTCGCCGTCACCGGATCGCCAAGCCGCATTTCGCTCACGGTGGCGCAGCACGGCGTTGGACGCACCGGGGCACCTGGCCTGGTCGACTACGGTGTGGAAATTGGCGCAGGAAGCGCCATCTGGCTTGCCGTGCACGGCGGAGAGGCGCTGCCACTCAGCGGCAATCTTACGAATCTGAACGTGCTTTTGCAGGACGCCGATTATGCCGGCGTGGCATTGGACCTGGGTGAAGCGGCCACATTGCGATTCGCCACGCGCGGGCGAACCGAGGAATCGGCAGCGCGGTTGGAAGAGCGGCTGCGCGGATTGCTCTCGCTCGCCGCGGAAGCCGAGGTCCATAGGCCGGAAATTGCACAGTTACTCCGCGCCACGCGCATCCAGCGCTCCGGCCCCTCAGTCATGGCAACGCTGAGCGCATCGCCGGACGTGGTGGCAAAACTGCTCACCGGTTTTTCACGCTGACAGTCTGTGCGACTGGTCGATGAGGCTTGTTCTGCAGTGACTGTCCCGACCGCTCCCTACGGTGGCGGCTCCGATGCGCTCAGAGCCGTGAACGCCAGTGGGCGATTGCGATCGATCGAACGGGTCGTTTCCAGGCAGGCCGATAAGGGTAAAATCAAGGGCATGAAAAGAGTACGTTGGGGTGTCCTCGGAGTGGCGAACATCGCCGTCAAGAAAGTGATTCCGGCGATGCAGCGCAGCGAATGCTGCGAGGTGGTCGGCATCGCGTCGCGCGAGCTGACTCGAGCGGAGCAAGCGGCCCGCGAACTGGGTATTCCCAAAGCGTACGGCTCGTACGAGGCGCTGCTCGCCGATCCAGAGATTGATGCGATCTACAATCCGCTGCCGAATCATCTGCATGTACCGTGGTCCATCCGCGCCGCCGAAGCCGGCAAACACGTGCTGTGCGAAAAGCCTGTGGCGATGAGCGCGGCCGAAACGCTGAAGCTAATTGCCGCGCGCGACCGCACCGGCGTCATCGTCGGCGAGGCGTTCATGGTCCGCACGCATCCGCAATGGACGCGGCTGATCGAGTTGGTGCGCGGCGGACGCATCGGCGAACTACGTTCGGGTGTGAGCTCTTTTTGTTACTTCAACCGGGACCCCAAGAACGTTCGCCATGTTCGCGCCTGGGGCGGTGGTGCGCTGCTCGATATCGGCTGCTACCCGATCAAGACTTCGCGCATGGTGTTCGGCACGGAGCCGCTGCGCGTGGCGGGGACGATCGAGCGCGACGCGGAGTTGGACGGCATCGACCGGCTGACTTCGGCGGTGCTCGAATACCCGTCCGGCCACATGGCCTTCACCTGCTGCACGCAGGCAGCGGCGAATCAAACCGCGCGGTATTTCGGCACCAAGGGCAACATCTCGCTCGACATCCCATTCAACCCGGCGGCGGACGAGGTGGCGCGCCTGCGCATCGACGATGGACGCGACCTTTCCGGCGGTGGTGTCACAGTAGAAGAGATCGCGCCGTGCGATCAGTACACGATTCAGGGCGATTTGTTCTCACGCGCCGTTCGCGAAGGCGGCCAACCGCCGGTGCCACTGGAAGACTCGATTCGCAACATGGCGGTGATCGACGCCATCTTCCGTTCCGCCGAATCCGGCCAGTGGGAAGAGCCGCGCGTGTCCGAAAAGGAGTGAAAATACCGGCAGCCAAGTGGGCCCGGCGCTACCGGACCTCTCACGAAGATGCGGAAACCACACGGCGCGGCGCTTCGCCTGCCAAGCGAGTTTCTTCCCAGCTTCCGATGAGCCTGGCAACACATTCGCGAGAGCGATGGTGGCCCACGCCGTTCCCGCGGCGGATATCCATTGGTCGTGGTCGTAGGGGAAACCACTCTGGAAGTAAGGTTGGAACTTAGGGGCGCGGCTCTTCACGTGCCACGACCCGTCCGGCTGCTGGGTTTTGAGGAGAAAGGCGACCCCACGTTGCAGCGTGGCGGCACCGGATTCCAGGACGCCCGATTCCCGCAGCGCGTCGATGGCTTCACCGGTCGAAAACGCGTCGCTTTCGATATTCGGATTGCCCGCCCATCCACCGTCGTCCCGCTGCTCGCGCAGAAGCTCATGCACGGCCGCGCGCACCTTTTCCTGGTCCGCCCCCGCCCATTTCAATCCCCGCACCAGCATCGTACGATCGGAAGCCGTCACCGGTTCCGCGCTCAGCAGGTAATCGCGGGCGCGTGCGCTTCGTCTGTCGAGCTCGGACTTCAACCCAGCGGGCCCGTAAAGTTGAAATACCCGAATTCCCATGGCGGCCCGGGCAATGCAGCTCTCCGAGATCGGCGAACGCGAGACGCCTCCCAGACACCACGAGCCTTCCGGCGTTTGCTCCCCGGCCAGATTCACCACCAGTGCATCGGTGGTGGCGTCGGCAGGATAGCCCGCCGCCGCGAGGCCCAGCAGCGAGTAGATCAACTGGTCGGCGGCGCCGGGCGGGTCGATACGCTGCAGCAGCCCTTCCTGTTGCCGCGCCCACTGCGCCTTCACCGAAGTTACCTGTTCCTCCTCCGCCGCCCGATCGACGTGCACTCCGGCCTGGCGCGCGGCGCCAACCGCCATCGCGGTGAAAAGCTGGTGGTGGCATCCCACGCAGCCGCTCTGTTTGAAGAATTCGGTGCTCGACGCTTGCAGCACAGCGACGCCCTTTTCGACCGCGCCGCGCGCATCGGGAAGCGATACGCTGGCAGGCCTGACGGTGGATTGGGTGGCGCCGGCCGTTTCCGCTCCGGCCTGCTGCAATAGGCGGATCACGTGCGGGCTGCCGAACTTCATCGCCCAATCGAGCGCCGTCTCACCCATCACGCTCTTTGGTTTTACGTCGGCGCCTCTGGCCAGCAACAGCCGCACCACTTCCGGATCCTGCGTTTCCGACGATACCGCCAGCATCAGCGGCGTCATCTCCCGTATGTCGCGCGCGTTGACGTTGGCTCCTGCGTCCAGCAGCGTCCGCACCAGTTCCGGCGTGCCATAGGGCGCTGCGAACATTAACGCCGTGAGACGATTCAGCGCGATGAACCCGTGCTTGACCTCCTCCGAACCGGTGACCGCGGCGTTGATCTTCGCGCCCTTGGCCAGCAGCAGCCTGACCATCGCCAGGTTGCCTATGCCCGCGGCAGCCTGCAGGGGCGTATCGCCGAACTTGTCCGCCGCATTCACGTCCACGCCTTTGGCGACGAAGAACCGGACCATCTCGAGGTCGTTGAAGGATGCGGCGGCGAGAAGCGTCGTGGTGCCGAACTCCGACACGGCCTTCGCATCCGCGCCCTTGGCATCGAGCAGCCTGACAATATCGATTGAGCCGGCGCTCGCGGCCGCCACGAGCATCGGCGTCATGCCCCGCTTCGAGCGCGCGTTGACGTCCGCACCCGCGTCGAGCAGCAGTCGAACTTTCTCGATGTTTGCCGCCGCCCACAACAATGCCGTGGCATCGAATGCGTTCTTTGCTTTGGCATCCGCGCCGGCGGCCAGCAGCATCCTCATCGCATCCGGGCTGCCCACCGCCGCCGCGTACATCAGCGGCGTTGCATCGCGGTTGTCTTTCAGATCGACTTGAGCCCCAGTGGCGAGTAAAGTCTTCAGTCTGGCGAGATCGTTGGCTCGAATGGCCCGATAGAAATCGTCACTGGAAGTTGCGGCAACGGCCGCGAAGGCCACCAGCGCGAGCAAGGCAAGACGGCGCATCCCCATTTTCACCCCTCATCGGCGGGAATCCTAGATGGCTTCCCGGTGTGGGGTAAGTATACATCAGCCGCAAGCTTCGGCGAAGAAAGTGGACGAAAAGGGGACGTATAGTACGATTGTAAGGACAGGCTGAAAAGCGACCGGACTTGGCGGAAGGCCGGAGCTCGGCTATCAACCGCGGATCGATGCCGGCGCCAACCGGTGCATCGCTGCATGCAGAATGACGAGAATGTCTGGATAGCAGGCCGTCCCGCTTCCAGCGGACATATCCAGTCTGGGCGCAAGTTCAGTAGCCCAAGGCGTGAGCCTTGGGAGATTAGGAAATGCAAATAAGCCCCGGAACGGTACAAAAAAACCACACTACGCCGCTAGTATCTTCTCGATCGCGGCCAGCTCTTCGGCGCTGAGATCGAGTTTGCGAATGGTGGCGACGTTCTGCTCCAATTGCTCGACGCGGCTGGCGCCGACGAGCGCGCTGGTCAGGGCGCTATGGCGCAGTACCCACGCCAGCGCCATTTGAGCGAGGCTTTGGCCGCGAGCTTGCGCGATCGAATTGAGCGCGCGGGCCTGACCGACGCGATGTTCGTCCACATCCTTGGGCTTGAGGAAACCCTTGGGCCGCGCGGCGCGCGAATCGGGGGGGATGGTGCCACCGAGGTAGCGTTCGCTGAGCAGCCCCTGCGCCAGTGGGGAAAACGCGATTCCGCCGATGCCCTCCTGCCGTAGCGTTTCGAGCAGTCCCTGTTCCGGCCCCCGGCGAAACATCGAGTAGGCGAACTGGTGGATGAGGAACGGGGTGCTCAGCCGGCGCAGAATGGCGGCAGCCTTCGCGGTGGCCTCGGGCCCGTAGTTGGAAATGCCCGCGTACAGCGCCTTGCCAGAGCGCACGGCCTGGTCGAGCGCGCTCATGGTTTCTTCGAGCGGCGTCTCCGCATCCGGCCGGTGGTGATAGAAGATATCGACGTACTCGATGCCCATGCGGCGCAGGCTCTGGTCGAGGCTGGCCAGTAAGTATTTGCGCGAGCCGAAGTTGCCGTAGGGGCCGGGCCACATGTCATAGCCGGCCTTAGTCGAGACGATCAGCTCGTCGCGGTACGGTGCCAGATCCATCTGCATGGCGCGGCCGAAGGTCTCTTCCGCCGAGCCGTAGGGCGGGCCGTAGTTGTTGGCCAGATCGAAGTGGGTGACGCCTAGGTCGAACGCGCGCCGCAGCAGGGCGCGGCTGTTCTCGAGTGAATCGACTCCGCCGAAATTGTGCCACAGGCCGAGCGAGATTGCCGGCAGCACGATACCGGATGTGCCGCAACGCCGGTAGATCATCTCGTCGTAACGGGCTGTGATTGGAGTGTACAAGCGAATGGGCTCCTCAGAACTACTGTACCGGATCGAGGGACGATGCTGGTGCGGGGCTACCCGGTCTGATTCCTATCGGATTGCCGCGGACACACTTCGGGCTTGAAGAGTGGATGAAATAGAGCAAAAGTGCGTTGCGGGTGGCCGGGCTTCGCGGACTTATCGCCGTGCGTATCGGCCAC
>CAZFOP010000216.1:0-6588 GCA_964520085.1 uncultured Solibacteraceae bacterium
ACATTATCCAGGCCAACTCCCGTGCCCGGATTGGCGGCCGCGTCGCCGGAGGAGCTGTTTTCCACCAGAATGCGCATCTGCCCACCCTCGATTTCGCCACGGACGCGAACGTAGCCGGGCTCCAGGCTGGGGGCGATGCCATGACGGATGGCGTTTTCCACCAACGGCTCTACCGAGAGCGCGGGGATGGGAATCTCGAGCAGCGCCTCGTCCACGTCGATCTCCACTTTCAGCCGGTCGCCCAGCCGCGACTGCTCCACTTCCAGGTACGCGCGCACGATTTGCAGTTCCTGCGCCAGTGGCACAAAGGTCTTCTCCGATTGCAGGAAGTAGCGGAAAATCTCCGCCAGGTTGAGCACCATGCGCCGCGCGCGCTCGGCTTCGCGCGGAATCGTGCCGTACACCGCATTCAGCGCGTTGAATAGAAAATGCGGATTGATTTGCGATTGCAAGGCGCGCAGTTCGCCCTGCGACACTAATCGCTCCATCTCCCGCCGCCGCAACGATTCCACCTTCTCCGAAACTTCCATGGCGGCGCGCGCCAGCATATCGAAATCCTCACTCAGATAGCGCCGTCCCCCGTCGCGGCGCCCCAGCAGGATAAGCTTGGAGCCGCCGGAGCCGAGCCGCACCGGCACCAATGCTTCCGCCCACTCCCACCGGCGCAGTGAGGCAATATCCGCGATGGTGTTGACCGGCACTGGAGCATGCAGGTTCTCTGCGTTGTCAATCTCCGCCCCTCCCACGATGGCGTGTTGCGGCGTTCGCACTGCGGTGGCCATTGCGGAAGCGGACCACTCGAGGAACGCTTCTTCCTCCGCGAATGGCGGGCAGACTTTGATCCGGCCAGCCAGCCCGGCTACGCCGCTCTGCCGGAAGAGCACGCCCGTCAGCAACGCCTGCACCCGGTTGCGAAGCCAGGAAAAAAACGCCAGAATCAGGCCGACGCCAATCAGCAGCGCTGCCTCATGCCGTGGATCGGCGATCCGCCCCACTGGCAGCAGGCGGAAGGCGATGGCGATCACCAGCAGCGTCAATATGCCGGCCAGCAGCGCGTTGGCCAGGAAGCGGATGAAGGCATCGAGTAGGACGAAACGATAATCCTGCAGCAGGAGAAACAGCGCCAGCGGAATCCCCGCGTGGTGCACCACCACTTCGCTGGCCCAGGCCTGGCTGGCGTGGCCCGCGCCGAAATGCACGAAGGACATGGCAAACAAAGCCAGGCACATGGCGGCCAGGATGCGGATTCCACCTGGGCGCCGGCTATGGGCTGCACTGGCAACGGCCAAGGCGGTTAGCGACAGAAAGCCTATCGTGGTAACCAGTAGTGCGGCCTGATGCCAGGCGGCCGCATTGCCGCCTATCTCGACGAAATGCATCAGGGAGGCCGCCGCGCCGAGCACATAGCCGGCGATCGCCAAGCCGCGGTTTCTCCCGCCCAACGAGATATGCAGCAAGACCGCCGGGAGCAAGGTGAGAGTGGAAAAGCTGCACGCCACCAGAACACCTCGTACTGCGGTGGGCAGGCCCGGTACCGACAACACCACCAGCGAGCCGAGGTTCCACAGAAATGAGAGCGCCGCCGCCATCCCCGGAAGGTAGCGCCCGCGCGAACCGGACCAGCCGCGCCCGCTATAAAGAAGAACCAGAAAAATCGCGAAGATCAGCGCGCCGGCCGCGTGCCCCAAAATGTTGATCAGCAGAGGTTGGTTCCATCCCGGCATGGCGCGCAGCGTTGTTCCTTCATCCTAGATCAATCGTGGCGCGGGTTGTCGAGCCTGCGGGGCCAAGAGCCGTCTCGGCTTTGCCCGGCCCTATTCGAGCCGGTGCACAGCCGAAAGGCAGCGCCGAGTGAGCAAGTAGGAGGAAAGCTTCAACCGCAGGCGGCCATCGCCAGCCGGTTGCGCGAGCCAGCGGTGCGGAGTTCGTGGTTGGCGATGCAGACGAAAACCCAGCCGGGCGCGCGCCACACTGGTCTCGCTTTGACAATCCACTGCAAGGGCGTCACGCCGCCGAGCGGGACGGGCCAGGCAATCGAAAGTTCCAGTTCGTCGACTTGCGAAGGGAGTTCTTTGGGAACGCGAAGCCGCACGGCGCGGCTGCAGATTTCGGCGGTCTCTCCAACCCCTGTATGCACCAGACGGCCGCCGAAAGACGCACGGTACTGAAACACCAGCGTCATCGGATACCAAATGCGCGTGTAACTCCTCGCGGGAGCCGTGGCGCGTACTCGCCGCTCGCCGTTGGTGCGAGTGCCAACCATTCCGATTGCGTTCATGGTGAGTAGTGAAGACTGGGCGCGTAACGTTACACAACACCGTCGGCTGGGTGCGCGCTTGGGATTCGGCGCAATTGTCTACTATACTGAACAGGATACAGGCGGACCCAGGTTGGATTTTCATATCTTTGACGCGGCTTACGTGCTCCGGTTGACACAAGGCGACCCGGACACGGAGCTGCATTTCAGCGGCTATTTCGGGAAGTTGCTCACCTCCAAGCTGAGGGTGCGCAGAATCGCGCCGCAAATGGCCGAGGATGTGCGCCAGGAGACGTTTCTGCGCGTGCTGCGAACTTTGCGGCAGGGGCAAGGAGTGACGCAGCCGGAGGCTTTCGGCGCCTTCGTCAGCGCGGTCTGCAACAACGTGCTGCTAGAGACGCTCGGTAAGGAATTGAAGCACCCGCAAATACCCGAGAATGCGCCCGACCCGGTCGATGAGCGGGTCGACCTGGATGCATCGTTGATTACCGACCAACGCAAGCGCGTGGTGGCGCGGATTCTCGATTCGCTCCCGGCCAAGGACCGCGACGTCCTTCGCATGGTGTTTCTCGAAGAAGCCGATCGTCGGGAGGTTTCCCGCCGCCTGGGTGTAAGCGCCGAGTATTTGCGGGTTTTGCTCCACCGCGCCAAGAGCAGGTTCGAAGAGGAATTCACCCGCACCCGCGGAGGTCTCTTGCGCACGCTGGCTTTTTTTGCCTTCGCGGTGGACTGACCGCCAGGTGGGGCATGCTTCCGCTTGCCAACGCCCGCTTGCTAGTGAATTATCGCGCTGCCTCGTGATCCACGTGGGCGGGGAGGAAGAAGAGTGCCAACTAGACCAGCGTTGGATACTGGAACGCGCGGCCGTATACCCTTAGGCAGCAGCAGCGCTCCAAACCCCCTGTGGTAACCTAGGAATTCCTTACGATGGTGCAGACCAGGACTCTCCCCCGCATATGCATTGCACTGGGCCTGCCGGACGTTGCGAGCTTGCTCGCCCACGCCCGTCGCGAGGCAGAGTCGGGTGAGACGTTCCTCGAGTTTCGCCTTGACTTCCTCGACCAGCCGATGCAGGGCGCTTCGGCCATCCGGGGCTTCCTGGACAAGTTTCCCGACACTCTCATTCTGGCCACCTGCCGCCGCCACCAGAACCACGGAAAGTTCAACGGTGGCATCGAGGATCAGTTGGTGGTGCTCGATGAAGCCGTCCGTTGCGGCGCGCAGGCCGTGGATGTGGAAATTGAGAGCGCGGAGGCCGCCCAGGAGCGCCTCCACCAGTTCCGCGCGCGCGCCCAGGTCATCGTCTCCTACCACAATTTCGAAGCTACGCCTGCGCTCGATACCGTGGTGGCGCGCATGATGCGAGTCCCAGCCGATGGCTACAAGATCGTCACCACCGCGCGCAAGCCCACCGACAACGTGCGCGTGCTGACGGCGGCGCGTGCGCTGCCCAAACAGAGGCTGGTGGTGCTGGCGATGGGCGAACTGGGGTTTCCCACCCGCGTGCTCTCGCCGGTTTTTGGCGGCGCCTTCACGTATGCTTCGCCGCTGGTGGCCGAAAGCACGGCCGCCGGACAGGTGAGCGGCCATTTTCTGCGCCATCTTTACCACGTCGAAAAGCTCTCCAAGGCGACCAAAATCTATGGCGTCATCGCCGATCCGGTGCGCCATTCCATATCGCCCGCCGTGCTGAATCGCGCGTTTCAGGCGCGCCGTACCAACGCCGTGTATCTTCCCTTTCTGGTCACACCTGCCCACCTGCGCGATTTCTTTATCATGGCGGAACGTGTGCCGCTGGCCGGTTTCAGCGTAACGATCCCGCACAAACAGAGAGTGATTCGCTACCTGGACGCCGTCGATCCGCTGGCCAAGCGCATCGGCGCGGTGAACACGGTCTGGCGCAAGGCCGGCCGCTGGCGTGGTGCCAATACGGACGTGGCCGGCATCACCGCTCCGCTGGCGCGTCTGCTCAGGCTGCCGAAATCCTCGGTGCTAATCGTGGGCAACGGCGGCGCTGCCCGCGGTGCCGCGTTCGCCCTCTCCGATGCCGGCGCCAAAATCACTCTCACCGGCCGCAACCCGGACCGCGTGCGCGCGCTGGCCAAGGTCTGCGCCGCCGAGGCACTGGCCAGCGAACAACTCGCGGGACGCCATTTCGACGCCGTCGTGCACGCCACGCCGCTCGGCATGTTCCCCCACGTCGACGAGTGCTTCTTCGACGGGCCCATTCCGGCCGACATCGTCTTCGACATGGTTTACAATCCGATGGAGACACTCCTGCTGCGGCGCGCCCGGGAACAAGGCAAGACCGCCATTCACGGTCTCGACATGTTCATCGAACAGGCCGTCGGCCAGTTTGAGATTTGGACCGGAGAAACCGCGCCGCGTGCGGTCATGCAAAAAGCGGCGCTGGAGGCGCTGAGCCACCAGGTATGTGGTATACCAGGAGCGGGGAAATGAAACTTACACGACGGCAACTGGCAACCGCACTGGCGCCCGCGGTGGCGCTGGCGCGCACCGCGGCCCAATCCGCGCCAGCGGTGGACGACGAATTGAGCGCCGCGCGAGAGCGCGTCAAAGCCAACAGCGAAGTGATCGCCGGTCACGATCTGCCCATGACCGTCGAGCCCGCCTTTCAGTTCAAGGCCTGAGCCATGCCCGCACCCGGCAACGACATTTTCTTCGCCACCATACCGGAGCTAAATGCCCGCCTCGTCAAGAAGGAGTTTTCCGCCGCGGAACTGGCCCGCGCTTTCGCCAGCCGCCTGGAGCAGTTTGGACCGCGCTACAACGCGCTGGCGCTGTCGCTCCAACCGCAGGCTGTGCGTCAGGCCCACTCGGTGGATAAGGACTTCAAGAGTGGCCATCTCCGCGGTCCGCTGCAAGGCGTTCCCTATGCCGTCAAGGACCTGCTCAGCTATGCCGGCCTGCCTACCACCTGGGGTGCCAAGTCCTATGCCACTCAAGTCTTCGATTTCAACGCCAAGGTAATTGAAAGGTTGAATGCCGTTGGCGCCATCATCGTCGGCAAGCTCTCGATGATCGAACTCGCCGGCGCCGGCGGCTACCGATCCCCAGCGGCTTCGTTATTCGGCCCCGGACTGAATCCGTGGGACCGCACGCGCTGGTCGGGCGGTTCCTCCAGCGGCCCTGCTGCGGCGGTGGCGGCCGGTCTGGTGCCTTTCGCCATCGGCTCGGAAACCAACGGCTCCATCCTTACCCCCGCCGCGTTCTGCGGCGTCACGGCGCTGCGTCCCACTTACGGGTTGGTCAGCCGGCATGGCGCGATGGCACTGTCCTGGACGCTCGATAAGCTAGGCCCGTTCGCCCGCTCTGCCGAGGACTGTGGCCTCATCCTGCACGCGATCGCCGGCAGCGATGGCGGTGACCCAGGCTCCGCCGGCAAGAGCTTCTATTACGCCCCCCAGTACGCGCGCCCGCTCTCCGAATTGCGCATCGGTTTTGCCGCCGCCGATTTCGCCGGCCTTCCGGCCTTCGCCGCCGCCCTCGATACTGTGAAGGCCAGCGGCGTGCAGTTGGTGGAAGCCGCCCTCCCGTCGTTCCCTTATGCCGCGGTGCTGGCCGCCATTCTCGGCGCCGAGCAGGCGTCCATATTCGAGCCGCTGATCTCCAGCGGACAGGTTGACCAACTGTCCGACCCCGCGCAGATTGCCGGTCTCAAAGCCAGTCTGGAGATCCCCGCCAAGGATTATTTGAAGGCCATGCGCATACGCCGCCTCCTGCAGAGCGCGATTCAGTTGATGTGGGGCGGCCTGGATGCCATCGTCGCACCAGCCCGCACCGGCATCGCGGCCAAGGTCGATCAGCCGCTTTTCCCGCTCCCCGCCGCGCCCAATTCGGCCCCGCGCGACGCCACGTCCTCCGGTTTCGCAGCCCTCACTCCCGCCTCCAACTTGGCCGGCCTCCCAGCTCTCATCCTCCCCTGTGGTTTCGCCGACAATATGCCCGTGGCCATCCAGTTAGTAGGCCCCCCGTGGTCCGAGAACACGCTCCTGGCAGTCGGCAAGGAGTTCCAGTCCCGCACCGATTGGCACCAGCGTAAGCCGCCGGCTGCGTAGGCTGCCGCAACCACTCCCAACGGCCGTTCGCCAGACAGGGGAAGCACGATTCGGGGGATTGCGAGCTTGCCACGATTCGGCGCTCGGTTGCCAACTCCCGCCCGCGCACCAGCGACCTGCGCCAGATGGCGGAGCGGCTGGCAAAGCCGTATCCTATCACTAGCGGGAAGTTGCAGTCGACGATGGATCGCATAGGACGGTACAAGATCGTTCGGGAACTCGGCCGTGGCGCCATGGGTGTGGTGTATCACG
>CAZFOP010000217.1:0-6573 GCA_964520085.1 uncultured Solibacteraceae bacterium
CAGATCCAGCAGGCCGGCGCGGATGCGCTCGAGCTGAACATCTACTACATTCCCACCGACCCTAATATCACCGGCGAACAGGTGGAGCGGCAATACGTTGAGTTGGTCGAGGCCATTCGCGCCGAAGTGCGAATCCCGCTCGCCATCAAGCTCGGTCCGTATTTCAGCTCGCTCGCTAACATGGGCCAAAAGCTGGACGCGGCCGGCGTCGATGGCCTGGTGCTCTTCAACCGCTTCTACCAGCCCGATTACGATCTTGAGGAACTGGAAGTAGTTCCCAACCTGATCCTCAGCAACTCGCATGAGCTGCTGCTCCGCCTGCACTGGATCGCCGTGTTGTACGGCAACATCAAGGCGGACATGGCGCTCACCGGCGGCGTCCACAGCGCCACCGACGTGATTAAGGCCATGATGGCCGGAGCCAAGGTCGCCATGATGACCTCGGCACTCCTCAAGCGCGGCATCAGCTACCTGGACACCCTGTCGACCGAACTGCTGGTTTGGATGGGCGAGCACGAATACGATTCCATCAAGCAGATGCAAGGCAGCATGAGCCGCAACTCGGTGCCGCAACCCAAAGCCTTCGAGCGTGCCAACTACGTGAAGGTGCTCAGCTCCTACGCGATGCGATAAGGAAGTGGAGCGGGCTCCCGACCTGCCAACCTCACACAAAAAGAGCCGATGTGTCTTCCGACGCACCGGCCCTTTCCTCTAAAACAACTCGCTTTACGCCAAGCGCTTCCGAACGATCGCAGCCAAGCCGAGCAAGCCGACGCCCACCAGGGCCATGCCGGCGGGTTCCGGAACCGGACCCTCGGGAGCGTAGGTGTAGGTGACGGTCAAATCGCCACCGATGGTGCCATCGCCGCCGAAGAAGATGTGTCCCCCGCTGCCCAAACCACCTTGACCCGATGCGCTGAACAACTCTCCATTTCCCACCAGCGTCACCAGTCCGCCAGTCTCGTAAAAGGGCAGGTTCGTGTCCGCGCCTACTGCGCTAGACAGGCCAGAGAAGGGAGTCGCGGTGCAAGTCGTGTTTGTCGAGTCCGCGTTCACGGTACCGTTGCAAGCGCTGGAACCCTGGGTGACGTCCACCAGTTCCGTCGCGGAACCATTCTCGGTAAACGACAGATCGATCGTCGCGAGAGAAAGGGTGAAGGTCAGCGCGCCGGCCGAAGTGTTGGTCTGCTCCGGTATAACCGTTCCGCCCACTCCCGTTTCCTGCAAAGTCACGCTCTCCAGCGTGCCGAGGCTCGTGTTGAACGCGCTAATCGTACAGTCGTCCTGATAAGGGATCGGCGTCGTCGTGGGTAGCGTGGGCGTGCAGGTTTGGCTAACGGTGGATGCAAACATGCCGGGTACCAGCAGGCATGTGCAAGAAATAACAGCAAATAAGAACCTTTGAATCGACATCGTCCGTCCACCCTCCGTTGGGTTGTACGTCAATTGATTATGAATCTTCCTCATGGTATCGACTCGTTCGACTCAAGTCAACGGAATGAGGGCGCACAGGCCCTGTGGAGCGTACTAGGGCAGTATCATGCGGGCTATTCCTCTGGGGGTGGGCCGACGACCTGCGCGACGGTGGTTCCATCCGCGCAGCCGGGTGCGAGCCCGGCTCGCCCGCACACGGCTTCCATTTCCTCGTGCGACGACCGGTGGTTACGGCATTTTAACGGAATCGTCGAATGCCACCGTGATTTCCGCGGTCTTTCCGGGGTCGATCTTGACCGGCTCCGGCGTTCCGGGGGTCTTGGCGTACAAGCCCATGGAGGCGCCCGAGGGCGGCGGGCCGGATTGGCCGTCATATCCGCCGGTCGGGTCGTAGCAAACGGCAACGTAAACCGGCGAAACGGTCAGATCGGAAACCGTCACCGTCCCATCCTTGGCGGAAGTCGAGCCGCCGCCAATCGGCATGGCTCCGCCTTGCATGAAGTCGGGGCTGGCGAACACGAACAGCATGATTTTGTGTTTCTCGTCCACCGTGCCGGCCCCGGTGTAATTCATCTTCGCCTTCAGGGTGCGGCTCGCGGCGGGTTTCTCTTCGGGCTTCGGTGTCTGCGCCATCGCAACCATCGCGGTCAAGCCGAGCAAGCCGGCGGTCAATAGCACACGTCTCTTCGTCAGGGTCATCCCGTAATTCCTTCCGTATGGCTACAGTTTAGCCGTTCCTGGATGAAGTACGCGGAAATCCGCGGTGAAGTTCCCGAAACGCGGTGCGGGTTCCGGGCAAACCAAAGCATGCCCCAGCTACTGTTTCGGTGCGGCGGTGCGCTTCTTGGGCACTACGTGCGCGGGTGGCACCGGGCAGCGGTAGCCCATCTCGGTCAGCCTCGAACAAGCCTGGGCTGCCATGTCGGCCTTGGGAAAACGCACAATGAGATCTTTGTATTCCTTCTGCGCGTCGGTTTTGCGGCCCATCTTCACCAGCGTCTCGCCCTTGTAAAACAATGCGTACGGCGTCTTGTTGTTGTCCGAGTATTTCTCCAGCACTGCGTCGAAATCCTCGAGCGACGTGGGATAGTCGGCTTGCGCGAGATGAATGGTGCCAATGTAGTATTGGGCGTTCGGGGCGAGATCGCTGGTTCCGAAACACCGCAGGTAATCGCCGAACTCCTGCAACGCAATCTCGGGTTTGCCGCCCGCCTGGTCGCGCCGCGCGTTTTCGTACAAGTCCTTGGAGTAACTGGGGCAAGGATTGGCAGCGGCGGTGGCCGGCGGCGCGCCGGCGGTAGGCGGGGGAGCGGGCGTCGGGGCCTGCATCACCTTCACCGCGTTATTCAGATCGGTCATCTGCGCTTGCAGTTTCTCCACCAGACTGGTCAGGTCGGAAACCGATTGCTGCAGCGTGCGGAAATCGTTCGACAGGCTGTCCATGCGAGCGGAAAGCCCGACCACCGGTGCCACCACCTTGCTTTCCTGTTGTGAAATACTCTGCTGGAAACCGCTCTTCATGCCCTCGACATTGGCGTTCGCGCGATTGGCGGCATCCACCGCCTGCTGCACCAGCTCCGTCATGGCGGCGAGCTGCTTGTCCTGCGACTGCTGAAGCTGCCGGACCTGCTCCTGCAGCAGCGCCACATCGCGTTGCAGCTCCTGCATTTCCTTGCTGGCGGCGGCGAACGCCACCACGGGCGCAACGGCCAGGATCAATACGCACAGACGTCGAAACATAACACTCCTCTTTAAAGACAAAAGGGGGCGGACGCGCGCCCCCTTCCCTTGCTACAGTGCTCCAGCCAAGAACTTACTGGCCGGTCGAGAAATGGACGCGCCGGTTCTTCTGCCAGCAGGACTCATTCTGATCGGTACACTGCGGCTTTTCCTTACCGTAGCTGATCGTCTTCAGCTTGTCGGCGGGAACCCCGAGTTGCACCAGGAAGTCCTTGGCCGCGCTGGCGCGCTTGTCGCCCAGCAGTTGGTTGTACTCGGCCGAGCCGCGCTCGTCGCAGTGTCCTTCGATGGTCAAGGTCGCATCCGCGAAGTCCGCGACGATCGTCTTGAGCGTGGCTGCATCCTGCGTCAGCGCGGCTTGCGCGTCGGCGCGGACGTCGCTCTTGTCATAATCGAAGTACCCGTCCTGCAGTTCGGCGACCCAATCCGTCAGCGTTTTGGCCGGCGGTGGCGGCGGCGGTGGCGGCGGCGGTGGCGGCGGAGCCGATACGCTCACGGTCGCGCTGGCCGTGCTGCTGCCGCCCGGTCCGGTCGCGGTCAACGTGTAGGTGGTGGAATTATCCGGCGACACGCGGCGATTGCCGCTGTTCTCGACCGTGCCGATCCCCTGATCGATCGAAACGCCGGTCACGTTGCCGGAAACCGTCCAACTGAGCACGGCCGACTGGCCGCGCACGATGGAAGTCGGGTCCGCCCCAAACTGCGTCACAGCGGGAGCTGGTGGCGGTGGTGGTGGCGGCACCTCGACCTTGGGGGGCGGCGGCGGTGGCGGCGCCGGAGCCTTCTTCTTGCAACCGCCGGCAAACACCGCCAGCGAAACTGCCAAACCGATGAGTGTGATCTGTCGTTTACTGAGCATGAACTCGCCTCCTGATTCTATTTACATTCCCCACGCCGGACTGTAATTCAGCCCGTCGTGGGTCAGTTGCTGCTGCGCGGTCCCATCCGCCAGCATCCTCCAAATTTGCGATCGACCGGTGCGGTTCGACATGAAGGCCAGGTGCGCGCCATCCGGCGCCCAGCTCGGGTTTTCGTTCCGGCCCTGATCGTGTGTCAACTGCACGTACTGGCGCGAAGCCACGTCCATCGTGAAGATATTGAAATTGCCCTGCGCGTATCCGCGGGTCCAGGCGTAGGCGATCATTTGCCCGCTCGGATGCCAGGAGGGGTTGGATGCCTCGCCGGTGCCGTCGGTCAGCCGTTCCAGGTCCGCGCCGTCCATACTCATCATATAGATCTGCTCCGGACCCGACCGGCCGGAGGAAAACACGATCGTGCCGCCCGTCTTCGGGTTCACCTTGGGCTCTGCATCGAGAGAGCCGCCCGACGTGATCGGCCGAAAGCCCCGGCCATCCACACCCGCGATGAAGATCCGGCAGCAGCGCCCCGCCGACGAAGAGTACACGATCTGCTTTCCATCGGGCGTGAACGAGGGCTGCCCGTTCATCGAGGCAACCTGATTGTAAAACCGCAAATCCCGAACCGGGTCCACTGAAAACACAAATATAGCAGGTGAACCCTTGGCGTAGCTAGTGAACGCTATCATCGTGCCGTCTGGCGCGACCGAAGGTTCAATCGAAAGCGAGTTGAAGCGTGTAACGAAGTGCTGGTTCTGTCCGTCCGGATCCATCGCCCAGATTTCCTTGGGAGCCCGGAAGCCGGCCTGATGGACGTAGTAGATGTGGGTGCCCACGAGGCTCTTTCCGCCGAACAGCGTAATAATTTCGGCGGCGAATTGGTGCGCCAACTGCCGCGCGCCCTTCTCATCGTCGGTGGAGGCCAGGTACCGTTTGCCGATCATTTGCGCGTTGGCCGGCGTATCGCGGCTCAGATCGAACAGGTTGCCGAACAGCATCAGGACGCCGTTCTGCTCGGCCAAGTACCCGAAGGCCAGGTAACCGGCGCTGGCAGGCGGATTGGACCAGTCGCTCATCCAGTACCCGCCGCCGTTGGGCACCGCCGCCAGCTCGCCGCGCCGGGAGCGGGGAGCGGCGTGCGCCTGCCCGGGCTGGCGAAAGTCCGCGGGCTGCTGCGGAACGCCCCTCGGGTACAAGGTCTTCGGCGCCATCTTAAGCACACCGGAACCCGCCAGGTCGTCCCATAGCGTCTGGTTGAAAGGCGCCATGAAGCCCTGCGCCTTGCCCGCGCCATTCAGATCCGGAACCGCAATGACCGGGAGTTGGGCGGCCTTGTTGACCTCGCCGGTGAGGACTGGTCCCTGCTGCGCATCCGCCGTCATTAACACCGCGGCCGACGCCGCCAGAACCCACGCGAGCTTGTTCATCGTTTCCTCACTTTAAACTGAACCGCAGTTCCACTTCCGCGTCGCTGCGCAGGTACTGAGGCGGCAACGCGGCAAAAGGCGAGGCGTCGAATATCGCCCGCTGCGCCGAATAATCGAGTGTCGTATTCCCGCTGGGCTGCGTGATGTGGACGTGGCTCACCGAACCGTCCCGTTTCACGATAAACGTCACCGCAGCCACTTGCGTCACGTTCCGCAAGTCGCTGGTGCGCCAGGCGCGGCCGACTTTGTCCACGATCAGCTTCGCATACCAGCCGAACTGCTC
This sequence comes from uncultured Solibacteraceae bacterium, assembly GCA_964520085.1. GTDB lineage: Bacteria > Acidobacteriota > Terriglobia > Bryobacterales > Bryobacteraceae > Bog-375. The sequence goes on from CAZFOP010000217.1 coordinate 5,742, forward strand.
CCCAAACGGCGATGAGTCGCCCACCCCGACGCCACCCCCGCCAGGCATGCCATACATCGGCGAGCTCATCCGCTGGCCGGCTTCGCTATAGAGCTGGTTGGGCCGATCCTGCTGCTGCTCGCGAAACTTGTTGGGCGCGGCGGATTCGCTCACGCGCTTCCGCGCGTCACGCCCCGAGATCGGGATCGCGTCCGGCTCCTCTTCGACGACTCGCGCCTTGGAACGCTCTTCGGGTGGTGGCGTGGGAACCTGCGATTCGGTCTCGTTCGCCACGGGGTTTTCCGCCGCCTGGCGCGCCGGCAGCGGAATATGCGCCACCGGATTCACGGCCACAGCGCCCATGCCGCCGCCTGTCGGGCTGCCCCAACGCTCGACCTTACGACTGAACAAGAAGCCATAAGACAACAGCGTCATCGCCAACAGAACGTGAAACCCGAGCGAGTTCAGAAACGGGCGGGACAGGCGATCCGATTGATCGAGAATGTCGATGTGCTGGGCCATCACCTTCTGCCTGCGCCGGAGGTGTCCTCCGGTTGCGTCACCATGTTGACCTGGAAGCCGCCCGCGCCCAGCTCCGCCGTCACCTGGGCGATCACGTCCCAGATGGCTTCCTTATCCGCGCTCACGTACACACCCTTGACGCTGCCGAAGCGCCGGTGAATGGCTTTTCTCAGGTCGTTGATATTTGTCGGCGCGCCGTTCAGGTACGAGGTGCCATCCTTAGTGATGCTCACCACCGGCATTTCCTTGGCCGTGTCTTTCACGTATTTCGTGTGTGGCACGTCCACTTCCAGGCCGAACTGCATCACGTGAGCGGTGAGCATGAAGATGA
>CAZFOP010000218.1:0-6565 GCA_964520085.1 uncultured Solibacteraceae bacterium
TCCGCTGCTGGAGGTCCGGTCGCTGGAGTTCACTTCCGATGCCACTGCGTGAAGATATTCTCAATCCAATAGCGGGCGATAACCCCGGCGGCAAGAGCCTCCGCTACGATCCGATCTACGACAAGATCAAAGAAGCTCGCCGCGAAGATGACGAGCTAGCTCAGGGTGCCTGGCAAACCGAGCGCAAGGTTGCCGACTGGGTCCAAGTCTCCAAGCTTTGCCAGGATGCCATCGCCACCGAGAGCAAGGACCTGCAACTGGCGGTCTGGCTCGCCGAAGCTCTGCTCAAGCGGGAAGGCATCCGCGGCCTTTGCGAAGGACTGGGATTGTGCCGCGGCTTGGTGGACAAGTTCTGGGACACGCTCTATCCCGAGCTGGACGAAGGCGACGCCGAGCAACGCGCCGCTCCGCTTGACTGGCTGGGATCGAGGCTGATTGTCTCGATCAAGAGTGTTCCGCTCTGCCATGACGGCTACAATTTCCTCCAATACAAGGATTCGCGCGTTGTCGGTTTCGAGGATCAGGCGCAGAGCAAGGAACAGAAAACAGCGCGCGAGAAAGCCCTGAAAGAGGGCAAACTGGCGCCGGAGATATTCGACAAATCCTTCCTCGAAACGCCCAAGGCTTTTTACGCCGATTTGGAGAAGCAGTTCGACGCCGCCGTGGCGGGAGTAACGGCGCTCAGCGAAACCAGCCAGCAGAAATTCGGCGCTGCCGCGCCGGGCTTCAGCAGACTTGTCGAAGGTTTGACGGAAGTCCGCCAGGTGGTTCACAGCCTGCTGCAAAAGAAGCGGGAAACCGAGCCGGATCCCGTGGAAGAGGTTCCGCCGGAAGCCGCGGAAGGTGCGGCGGAAGGTAGCGAAGGTACCGGCGGTGGCGAGGCTTCGATCGGGCTGGGCGGGCATGTCTCCGCCGAGCCCGCCGAGCGACGGGAAGCGATCGCGGCAGTGGTGGCCGCCGCCGCCGTTCTCCGCAAGCGCGATCCGTTTGGCCCGGCGGCCTATTTGATGCTGCGCGGCCTGCGCTGGGGCGAGTTGCGCGGATCGTCGGACCCGGTGGTCCTCGAAGCGCCGCCGAGCGACCTGCGCCAGCAGATCAAGGCGCTCGCCAACCGCAACCGCTGGGCCGACGTTCTGGAATTGGCAGAGCAGGTGATGGCGCTGCCGTGCAGCCGCGCCTGGCTCGACCTGCAGCGCTTCGTGGTGGAAGCATGCACGGCGTTGGGCGACAATTATAACCCGATCGCCATCGCCATCCGGTCCGAGTTGCGCACCCTGTTGCGCGACCTTCCCCATCTGCTCGATGCCACGCTTACCGACGACACGCCGGCGGCCAATTCCGAGACGCAGAAATGGCTGCGCGAACTGCTGGCCGAACCGTCCGACGCGACGCCGTTAGCCAGCGCGCCGCACGGACCCGCCACGGAGGATGCGCGCGCGCCCGGGTGGCAGAAGCGATTTGTCGATCCGCAGGCGCTGGCCCAGGAGGCCATGCGTGCGGGCCAGCAGCAGAAGGCGGTCGAGATTTTGCAACGGGAAGTGGAACGCGCGCTGAGCGGCCGCGCCCGCTTCCTGCGCAAAATGCAACTGGCGCAAATCTGTATCGCCGCCGGCAAGGACGGAATTGCGCAGCTCCTGCTGGACGATGTCGCGGCCGCCATCGATACGCACAAGCTGGACGATTGGGAGGACCGCGAGACGATTGCGCGGGCGCTGGTTTTTCTGCTGCAGAACAGCAAGAAGATCCAGGCGGACGCAAAAGCCAAGCAGGCGCTGTTCGAGCGAGTCTGCCGGCTGGATCCTGTGCAGGCGCTCTCCGTATAGACCATGAGCCGACCCGGTCCCGATGCGGCAGTCACGTTGTCTGTGTTCGATCGGCTGATCGACGCCGACCCACGCAGCTCGAGCGAAGCGCCGCTAACACGCGCGCAGTCGGTCCGCATGCTGCGCGACGGCGTGCGCCGGGACCTGGAGTGGCTGCTGAATACCCGGCAAGTGGCTTTTCCGCCTCACGAAGGCCTCCGCGAACTCAACCGCTCGGTATATGTCTATGGCCTGCCGGACTTCTCCGGATATAATCTGGGCTCTACCGCGGCCGAGGCCAAGCTGACCCGGCAGTTGCAATCGGCCCTGAAATTCTTCGAGCCGCGTCTGGCCAGGGTTCGCGTAGTGCCGATCGAGCCGCTGGTGGCCAGGACCCGCACCTTCCGTTTCCGCATCGAAGCTTTGCTGATGATGGACCCGGCGCCCGAACATATTTCTTTCGACACAGTCCTGCAACTGACCACCAACCAGTACGAGGTTCAGAATGCGGGATGACGTGCTGCTGTACTACGAACGCGAACTGACCTACCTGCGCGAAATGGGAGCGCAGTTCGCCGAAAAGTACCCGAAGATCGCGGCGCGGCTGATGCTGGAGGAGTCCAAGGAATCCGAGGACCCGCATGTGGAGCGCCTGCTGGAGGCGTTCGCCTTTCTGGCCGGGCGCGTGCATCTGAAGATGGACGACGATTTTCCGGAGATCACGGAAGCCTTCCTCGGCATCGTCTACCCGCATTTCATCCGGCCGATTCCTTCCATGTCGATCGTGGAATTCCATCTCGACAAAGAACGCGGCAAGCTGACCACCGGTTTGAAAATCGAGCGCGGCACAGTGCTCTATTCCCGTCCGGTCGGCGGCGTTCCTTGCAAGTTCCGCACCTGCTATGACAGCACGCTCTGGCCGGTGAGCGTGGCCGCCGCCGGATGGACTATGCCCGACCAGTTGCGCCCGGCTGTGCGCGCGCCCGAGGCGGCCTACGCGCTGCGCTTGACGATCAATTCCGCGCCCGATGCGCCGCTCGGCAAGCTGGAGCTCGATCGTCTTCGCTTTCACCTTACCGGCGAGAATAACCTGGTGCACGCGCTGTACGAGCTGCTTTGCTCGAAGCTCACGCGCATCGTGGTGCGCGATCCGAACAATCCGAAGGTACCGCCGGTGACGTTGCCAGCCTCCGCGTTGCGTCCGGTTGGGTTCGCCGAAGACGAAGGGATGGCGCCGTATCCGCTACGCTCGCACATCGGCTACCGCATTTTGCAGGAGTTCTTCGCGTTTCCCGCCAAGTTTCTTTTCGTGGATTTGACGGGCCTCGAGGAGGTGTGGGGCGCGGGCTTTCAGAGCAGCGCGGAGTTCGTCTTCCTGTTTTCCAGCGCGGGCGACGAGGAGCATGTGCAGCGCCTGGAACTCGGCGTTTCGCCCAAAACATTTCGCCTCGGCTGCGTTCCCATCGTCAACCTGTACCCGCAGACCAGCGATCCCATTCTGCTCGACCAGCGGAAGTACGACTACCAGGTCAGACCCGACATCCGGCGGCCCGCCGCGACCGAGGTGTTTTCGATCGACGAGGTCAGTTCCATCGATCCCGAAACGCGCGAGATCGTTACCTACCGCCCGTTCTATTCCTACCGTCAGACCACCGCCGGCACCAGGAACGAATGCTACTGGATCGCCAACCGGCGGGCTTCCAACCGCCTGAACGACGACGCGTCGGACATGTACATCTCGCTGGTGGACCGCTCCGGCCGCACGCTGTTTCCCGAGGTCGACACGCTGACGGTGCGCACCACGTGTACCAACCGGAACCTCCCGGCGCGGCTGCCTTTCGGCAACGAAGACGGCGATTTCGAGCTGGAAGGCAGCACCCCGATCAAGAGCATCGTGGCGCTGACCAAACCCACGCTTCCGCTGCGGCCGCCGACTTCGAAGATGGCGCTGTGGCACCTGGTCTCGCATCTCTCGCTCAATCACCTCTCGCTGGTGGAGGACGGCCGCGACGCACTGCAGCAGATTCTGCGCCTTTACGATTTCACCGAGTCCCCCTTCGCGCAGAAAATGATCGAAGGCATCGCCGATTTGCGGAGCCGGCCGCACTTCGCCCCCATCGTCGCCGATAACGGCGTGACGTTCGCGCGCGGGACCCGCGTCGAACTCGAGCTCGACGAGGAGCAGTTCGTCGGCGGCGGCGTTTACCTGTTTGCCAGCGTGATCGAACACTTCCTGGCGCTCTACGCGACGCTGAACAGCTTTACCCAGCTCAGCGCCCGAACGCGGCAGAGGAAGGAGGTAATCCGCGAATGGCCCCCGCGAGCGGGACAGAAGATTCTGGTGTGACGCCGCAGGCCGCCGCATTGGACGAGGTGCGGCGCGACATGCGCGAACGCCCCGGCCGCTTCGACTTCTTCCAGGCCGTGCGGCTGTTGCTGCGTATGGCGGACCAGCGCGAGCGGCCAGGCGGGCGCACCTCCGCCAAGGGCGAAGCGGTTCGCTTCCGCGCCAACAACACCCTCGCATTTCCGCCCAGCCAGATCGATTCCATCGACTGGGATGGCGACGTCCCCGTGATGGCGGTGAATTTCATGGGCCTGACAGGCCCCATGGGCGTTCTCCCGCGCGTCTATACGGAGCTGATCCTGTCGCGCGTTCGCTCGCGCGATCGCACGCCAGCCGACTTCTTCGACATCTTCAACCACCGCATGATCTCCCTGTTCTACCTGGCATGGGAAAAGTATCGCTCGGCGGTGGCCTATGAAAGAGACGGCGAAGACCGCCTTTCGAAATACCTGATGGCGCTGATCGGCCTCGGCACCGAGGGGCTGCAGAATCGCATGGTGGTTCGCGACGATTCGCTGCTCTATTACGCCGGCCTGCTGAGTCTCCAGCCGCGCTCCGCGGTTGCGGTCCGCGGCGTGCTCCAGGACTATTTCGGCGTTCCGCTGGAGGTGGAGCAGTTCGTGGGCGCCTGGCAGCCGCTCGGCGAGGCCGATCAGTGCGATCTGGGCAGCGGCGCGACGTTAAGCTCGCAGCTCGGAGTGGGCACTGTGGTCGGCGACGAAATCTGGGATCAGCAGTCGCGGATTCGGCTGAAACTGGGTCCGCTGACGCAGGAGCAGTACCTGGCTTTCTTGCCGGGCGGGGCCGCCTACGAGCCATTGCGCGCGCTGGCGCGTTTCGTCTGTGGCGCCGACCTGGAGATCGAGGTTCAATTGATTCTGCAGCGCCCGGTGGTGCCGCGCTGCAAATTGGGCGATTATGATTTGGCGGGGCCGCGATTGGGATGGTTCACCTGGATGAAATCCGGGCCGGATTTCGATCGCGCGCCCGCGGACACGGTGTTGCTGCTGGCATAGGAGAGGCTACATGGGACTCAATCTACGATCGCTTATCGCGAAACTGAACGACTCGGCGCGTCTGGCGCTGGAGGCTTCCGCGGGATTCTGCTTGTCCCGAACCCACTATGACGTCGAAATCGAGCATTACCTGATGAAACTGCTCGATTCGAGCGATGGAGACTTGGCCTTCATCCTGAAGCAATTCGGCGTCGACAAGTCGCGCTTATCGGCGGAGTTGACGCGCAGCCTCGACAAACTCAAGTCCGGCAACGCTCGCACGCCGGCATTGAGCCCATCGCTGCTGCGGATGTTCACGCAGGCATGGACTATCGGCTCGATCGACTTCGAGGCCACGCGCATCCGCACCGGGTTCACCGTTCTGGCGCTGATCTCCGATGAGGAACTGTCCCGCATCGTGCGCGAGTTCAGCAAAGAGCTGCAGAAGATTCCGGCCGACTCGCTCAAGAAGGACTTTCTGGCCGTGGTCGCCAATTCCGTGGAAAGCGAAGAGATGGAGGCTGCCGAAGCCGCGGCACCGGAAGGCGCGAAACGGCCAGGCGTGGGCGGCAAAACACCCAACCTCGATCAGTACACGGTCAACCTGACCGAGAACGCACGCCAGGGCAAGGTGGACCCGGTGCTGGCGCGCGACTCCGAAATTCGGCAAGTGATTGATATTCTCACTCGCCGGCGCCAGAATAACCCGATTCTGGTTGGCGAAGCCGGCGTCGGCAAGACCGCCGTGGTGGAGGGTTTCGCCATGCGCATCGCGCAAGGCGACGTGCCGCCGGTGCTGAAAAACGTCACCGTGCGCACGCTCGATCTGGCGCTGTTGCAGGCCGGAGCGGGAGTTAAGGGCGAATTCGAGAACCGGCTGAAGGGATTAATCAACGAAGTCAAGAACTCGCCCACGCCCATCATTCTGTTTATCGATGAGGCGCACACCATGATCGGCGCGGGCGGCCAGGCGGGCCAGAACGATGCCGCCAACCTGCTGAAGCCGGCACTCGCCCGCGGCGAATTGCGCACGATCGCGGCGACCACATGGAGCGAATACAAGAAGTACTTCGAGAAGGATCCCGCACTGGCGCGCCGCTTCCAATTGGTTAAGGTGGAGGAGCCGACCGAAACTCAATGCGCCCTAATGTTGCGCGGCACGGTGCCGACGCTCGAAAAGCATCACAAAGTTCGTATTCTCGATGAGGGGCTGCTGGCCGGGGTCAAGCTCTCGCACCGCTACCTGCCCGATCGCCAATTGCCGGACAAAGCGGTCAGCGTTCTCGACACGGCCTGCGCGCGTTTGGCGCTGGGACAAAACTCGACGCCGCCGGCAATTGAGGACGCCACGCGCACGCTCGAAGATCTAACCGTGCAGACGCGCATCCTGGAGCGGGAAGTCGCCGCGGGCGCGGATCATG
>CAZFOP010000219.1:0-6508 GCA_964520085.1 uncultured Solibacteraceae bacterium
GCCGCGAGTACGAGAAGGACGGCGCCAAGCATCGCATCGTCGAGATCCGAACCAAGTCGATCCTCAAGCTCGACCGGGCCAAACATCAGACCGAAGCCGTTCCTCAGGAGGCGGAACCCTCCGACGTGCCCTTTTAGGGGGCACGTCCCCCGCGAGGGGAGCCTATCGGCGCGCCGCGATGCGCCCAAAGAGACAGGGCCGGATCGTCCCAGAGGGGTCGCGACGCTGGACTCGCTGGCGTCTACATCGACCCATCGGCTAGGTGATCGGTTCGGAATGAGTTTATGTATAGAAACACGGCGGAAGGCCTGCGAGGCATTGATTCCGCGTGGATTGCCTATACATAATTTCGCAGGGCTTTTCGGGGCTAGTCGCACGGCTGTCCGGCTACAAGTCGAATAGACTGAATTGGTTGGCAGGGGCCAAGTCTGCGGGCTGGGACGAGGCCTCGCCGAAGACCTTTAAAACGGGCGTTTTCTCGAAAACGGTCATGCCGGAGTCGGTCCGAATTGTGAAAATAGGAAAAACCAGCCTCAAATAGGTGGTTAGATGTATTATGATACGGGGCCAGGACGGCAAACTGGAAATCCTGGTTGAATCCCGGTGGAGACAAGATGCTTCAGATCAGGTACCCGAGTTTCGCGACAGTCCTTGCGGTGATGGCAATCTTGCCGCCTGCTGTGTGGTGCTCGGAAATCACTTTCGACTCTCTTCCCGCGGGTAACGTGCCGGACGGCTTTGGTAGTTCGTCGCACCTCACCGCGTCCTACAGCACAGTGAACGGAAGTGGCTCCGTCGACTCGAACAACATGGGCGTCTACTACGGCTACGGCGCATTGCAAATGGCTGCGTATCCGTCGCAGAACGGAGATTACGGCGAGATCACGCTCGCGCCGGCGCCCGGCTATCAGGTCACGCTGAGCAGTTTTGTCATGGCCGGGTATTACACCAACGTAAGCGGTCAAACCGTTCAGATCCTTGGAGCCAACGGTAATCCGGTTCTGGATTACTCGCCGGCGACTCTAATGGGCGCGACCAAACAGGACAGCACGATGTTCACATCCGATCTGACATCGACCGGCCCGCTGACCATCAAGATCGGGCCCAGTTGGGACGACGGAATCGACTACATCTCGTATTCGACCGCCCCGATCAGCCCCGTAACGCATACCATCACGGCCGATGGCATCGTCACGTACTACCCGTTCCAAAATTCTAACTACACAACCGGTCTATTTGCTTCCGGTATAGGGCCGCCCGTTATGGGGTCGCAATGGAGTTGGCCTTTGATGGATTTCGATCTTTCGGGCCTCGCGGGCGAGACCGTGAACAGCGACGGGGTGTTGAGGCTCAACCTCGACTCACTGTCCCTAGGCACCACTCAGATGCAAACCACTCTGCAGGTAGCTCCCTTGGTGGAAGCTTACGACCATACGACCGGAGCCACCCCCGGCTGGGGCGACACCACCTTTGGCGCGGCGCACTTTGTTTTCTATCAGAATGCCGATGGCAGCACGCCGGCCGGGCAGTACGCCGATTTCGACATTCCCGAGGCGACGCTGCAATCCTGGATGGATTCGCCAGGGACCAATTATGGCCTTGTGCTGCAGCAAGAGCAAACGACCGTCAATGCGGGCACATCGGTTATCGATTGGGGATCGCCGTTGATCGGGGTAAGCGTCCTGTGATAGCCGCATGGACTGCGGTGGCGTAACGTTGCATCCTTGATGGGGAACGCGGTGTGTTCCGCGGAGAGGGTCATGAGCGCATCAGCACAGGTGAACATTGAGCCGGAGGCCGGTGGCCGGCTGCAGCGCCGCAAGCACTCCATCGGCGATAAGCGGCGGATCGTGGAGGCTACCTTGGTGGCGGGGGCTTCGGTGGCGCGCGTGGCGCGGGAGCACGGCGTGAACGCCAACCAGGTGTTCGGTTGGCGGCAGCTCTATCAACGCGGATTACTGGGTGGCAACGTGGCGTCGGTCGCGCTGGTGCCGGTGAAGGTCACCGAAAGCGCGACCGCGCCAGTGCGGCCTGATCCTGCGGTTGTGGCGACTCCAGCCAGCTCGATTGAGCTGCCACGCAAGCCGAAAGGCACTTACCTGAGCAACGCGGTTGCGGCAGCCCCCTCCAGCTCGATCCAACTGCGCTTGCCGAAAGGCCAACTGCGCATCGATGGCATTGTGGATGCGGCCTTGCTGCGCGTCCTGGTGGAGTGCCTGCTGAGATGATCAGTCTTGCCGCCGGCACGCAGATCTGGATCGCGGCCGGAGTCACCGATCTGCGGCGCGGCTTCACCGGATTGAGCGCGGCGGTGCAGACGGCGCTCGAACTGGACCCCTTCGGTGGCCAGGTATTCGTGTTCCGCGGCCGGCGCGGCGATCTGATCAAAGTGTTGTGGTGGGATGGCGACGGGCTCTGTCTATTTGCGAAGCGCTTGGAGCGCGGGTGCTTTATCTGGCCGAAGGCGGAAAGCGGCACGGTGTCACTCAGCCGCGCGCAGCTTTCGATGTTACTGGAAAGCATCGATTGGCGGCGTCCGGTACGCACGGCGGCGCCACAAATCGCGGTCTGATATTCCAAAACAAAATCATGCAAAATGTTTTGCACTTGTAACGCCGGTATGGCAAAGTACTCATAGTGGCCGCGCCGCAGAACACGCTTCCCGATCTTGACTCGCTCGACATCGAGGCCCTGCGCGTGTTAGTCGTGGAACAGCATGCCGCGATCCTTTGGCGTAACACCGAGATCGACAACCTGAAGTTGCTCGTCCTCAAGCTGAAGCGGATGCACTTCGGCCACAAGTCGGAGAAGCTGGACCGCGCGATCGAGCAACTCCAACTGCGGCTGGAAGATCTGGAAGCGGCCGAGCCACCCACTCCAGCTCCCGCGCCAGTCGCCGCACCTGCCGCCGAGACCACGCCGCAGAAGCCCGCACGCCGGCCGTTGCCGGAGTCACTACCGCGCCGCACAGAGACACACACGCCGAAACACGCCGCGTGCCCCGCTTGCGGCGGCAAGCTGCGCGCGCTCGGCGAGGATGTGGCCGAGGTGCTTGAGTATGTTCCGGGTCACTTCGAGGCGATCCGACTGGTGCGGCCGAAACTAAGTTGTACTAACTGTGAGCATATCGTGCAGGAGCCGGCGCCGAGTCGTCCGATCGACCGCGGCCTGGCCGGACCCGGTCTGCTGGCACACGTGATCGTGTCGAAGTATGCGGACCATCTTCCGCTCTATCGCCAGTCGGAGATCTACGCGCGGGAAGGAATCGATCTGGACCGCTCGACGCTGGCCGGTTGGGTCGGAGGTGTCACGCGTACGTTGGAACCGCTGGTGGACGCGCTGCGGCGCTATGTGATGAGCACGGGCAAACTGCACGGCGACGACACGCCGGTGCCGGTGTTAGCACCGGGCAACGGTAAGACTAAGACCGGCCGCTTGTGGACTTATGTGCGTGACGACCGGCCAGCCGGCGATAAGTCGCCGCCGGCCGTGTGGTTCGCCTACTCGCCGGATCGTAAGGGCGATCATCCGGAGCAGCACCTGAGCGGTTTCCGCGGCACACTGCAGGCCGACGGCTACGCCGGCTTCAACAGCATTTACGAAAAGGGACTCGTCATCGAGGCCGCCTGCTGGGCGCACGTGCGCAGGAAGTTTTTCGATATTCATCAAGCGCACGCCTCGCCGCTGGCGGCCGAGGCGATCGCGCGGATCGGCCAGTTATACGAGATTGAGAAAGAGATCCGCGGACGAGCGCCCGACGAGAGACGTAAGGTACGGCAGAGTCGTTCGCGGCCGCTGCTGGAGTCGCTCCGTGAGTGGTTCGAATCCAGCCTGGCCAAACTGTCTGCGAAGTCCGAGACCGCGTCGGCGATCCGCTACGCGCTGGGGCGGTGGAGTGCGCTCGTGCGCTTCTGCGATGATGGACGCATCGAGATCGACAACAACGCCGCCGAACGCGCATTGCGTGCCGTCGCACTTGGCCGTAAGAATTACCTATTCGCAGGGTCCGACGCCGGCGGCGAACGCGCCGCTGCGATGTACAGCCTGATCGGCTCAGCCAAGCTGAACAGCCTTGATCCGGAGGCCTACCTGCGCGATGTTCTGGCACGCATCGCCGACCATCCCATCAACCGCATCGCCGAGTTGCTGCCCTGGAGCTTCGCCGCAAGCTCCACGGCGGAGTGAAACCCACGCTGCACGAAGTGTCCACTTAACTCCCTAAGTGGACACTTAACCCACCGCCCCAACCACACCCCGAGAGTCAATGCGGCCGGGACCGGACGCTTACTCAGGTGGTCGTACCAGACGAACTTCAAGATGACTGACGTCGCCACCACCACCGCCCCCGCGATCATTGCCAGGTCGTAGCGGCGAATCACCACGTAGATGGGCAGCGCGACCAGGCTGGTCTGCCAGGCGATGCCCACCACAACGTTGAACATGTCGCGCACAAAGTCGGGGTTCGGCTGGAAACTCGGATCCTCCGCCTGGACCTTGGCGAGCACCGGGCCCCAGAAGCCCCACGGCCGCACGCGCCGGTAGAAGCCATTCAGCACTTCGTCGTCTTCGGGATCGGTCAGCAGGGTTCCCAGGAGGCACCCGACGAGGGAGATCCACAGAATGATCGGGAACGCGTTCAGGGCCTTCACATCGGGCAAAGCCAGCGGGATCACCATGGACGCCGCAATGCCCGACAACATGCCATAGAAATAACCGTACCCGTTGAAGCGCCACCAATACCACTTCAGCACGTTGGCCGCCGTGTACCCGCCCCACAGCGCGGAGACGATCCACTGAATGACCGAATCGATGGAACCCACGAAGAAGCCAAACGCGATGCCCAGAGCCACCACCGCGAAGGAAGCGATGTAGCTCAAGCGGACGCACTGCCGTTCGCGGACAGCCGTGGGTTAGTCGGAGAAATCATGCATAGTGGGAATCTCAGGCGACTTGGCATCCGTGGTCGCGTCATCGGCTGCGGCGGTGCGCTCGAACATTCACGGCTTTCCACGACAGGCCCGGATGGTTCCTGATCCGTTCGCCAAGCTCATAGTCATCGGTGAGCAAGGCTGGGTCAATGATCCCCTCATCGAGCAGTTGACTTAGGAATCGAGACTCTGCATCCGACAGAGGCAGGACCATCGCCAACTTATCGCGAACGTCATCAACCGGTCGCGGTATTAGTTCTGGCAGATCGCCCGCGCCCGTTCGCCGCAAGACCGGAATAAGTTCGTTCTTGATCTCGTCCGGGCTGAATCCAACGTCTTTGGCCGACACCGTTCGCCAGTCCTTGCGGTTCAATGCCCCGTGTACGACAAAGGTCAGCCGGAGCCGGCCAATGTCGAATTGCTGGGTTGTCAGAAGCTGGTGCGCGTCGAACAGATCACGGCTGGCATGGCGCGCAAGTAGCGCAGCGAGCTTTCCGGCGGCCAGCTCATGAATATCCACGCACGCGATGTCTACAGCGCCGACATATTCGGTCGCTATCCGCAATAATACTGCGTATATTGATATTTATCGTCAAGCAGACTGATTGTCAATACCAAGCGAAACCATGAGTCCGATAGCGTGTTTTGATTGAGTGTGTCAATTCACCCTTCCAGGGCCGTCGCAGGTTTCGCAAGGGCCTCGATCAGATGGGCTTGTGAGCACCAGAGCAGCGGCATCAGCGGGCGGAGAAACCTGCCACCGTGCAGTCCCGCTGGACGGCCGGGCAATGTACGACGCTGGACTTGCCGGAAGTGGCGACTGGCGTCATGCTCATTAGCCCGGCGATGCCGGACCAATACGAGTCTATGGCGCTGTGCCGTCACAAGTCTTTGACGTTCCAAGGAGCCAGGAACACAGCCCCCAAAGAGCCCAACCGCCAGTCCGAGGCGCCTCGTGGGCTGTGGATAACTCCTGTGGGAGATCGGAATAATCCACGGGATTCTAGGGGCGCTTCTTCCCGGCCCGTAACGGGACTTTAGGGGCGCTTGAACGGGACTTTGGGGGCGCCCTTCTTAATACCTGTATTTACCTGACGAAAGACCAGTAGTAGGCAGCTCTAAACCGTGGAAATGTGGAAATCCGGCTTGACCCGAACCGCCGCCACACGGCGGGGAAAAACAGCCGAGGCCTCGTGCCAAGCACTGGATAACGAAAGGAAAATCGCGCAGCCTTTCGTATGGAAGCGGCGAACGAAGGGGTTTTCTGTCAGCTCTGGACGAACAGCCTCCGTCTCCGGCACCATGTCGTCAAGACCCACGGAGAGGACGCTGTCCGAGCTTTGGCTCAACGGGGTGTGTGGCTTGTGCGTGGGAAGAAGACCCCCGCTGCATGCGCTCGCGGGACAGATGCCCGAGTGGAACCGCCGCCGCGTGGCAGGGAAAAGGCGCAAGCAGAGGGTGTTCTTGAGCTATTTTACAATACATCAATAAAGTTGTAGTATTGTGTTATGGCCCAGTCGCACAAAGAAGCATCGAAGCGGCTGTTCGAGATGGCGGAGCAGCAGCAGGGGTTCTTCACC
>CAZFOP010000220.1:0-6508 GCA_964520085.1 uncultured Solibacteraceae bacterium
CATCGCGACCACGTTCTTCCTCTGCATCCTCGGCACCTCGATGACGCGCGGCGGGCTGGTGCAATCGGTGCACGCGTTCGCGCAATCGGAAATCGGCAAGTACTTCGTCATCTTCCTCGCCACTGGCATTGCCGCGACGGCCTACCTGATCCTCGACCGGCTGGATTATTTGAAGAGCGAGGCGCAATTGGAATCGGTGATTTCGCGCGAATCGAGCTTCCTGTTCAACAATCTGATTCTGCTGGCGAGCTGCTTTGCTGTGCTGTGGGGCACGCTGTTTCCGAAGATCTCGGAAGCGATTTCGGGCGACCAGATTTCGCTCGACGCCGATTGGTACAACCGGCTGATGGTGCCCATCGGCTTGTTCCTGCTGTTCCTCACCGGGGTCGGCCCGCTGTTCGCCTGGCGGCGCACGTCGGCGGACCGGCTGCGGCGCAATTTCCAATGGCCGGGTATCGCCGCGCTGGTGTTGGTCGCGGTGCTCTTCGCCGCCGGGATTCACAAACCCTATCCGCTGATTTCTTTCGGCTTCTGCCTATTCGTGGCGATCACGGTGATTGTCGAGTTCTACAAGGGCGCGAATTCGATCGCCGGCCGTACCGGCATGAACCTGCTGCGCGCCACTATCGAATTGACTCACCGCAACACGCGCCGCTACGGTGGCTATCTGGTACACATGGGTGTGGTGCTGATTTTCATAGGCTTCACTGGGCACGCGTTCAACAAGAGCGAAGTGAAGGAAATGAGCCAGGGCGACACCATGCGCATCGGCCACTACGATCTGCGCATGGCCAGCCTGGAGCAGGGCGACAATTCCAATTACATGTGGTCTCGTGGCATCTTTCAGGTTTCCAAGGATGGCCAGCCGCTCGGCACGCTGCGGCCCGAAAAGCGCTTCTTCAAAGCCAGTAAGGAAAGCACCTCCGAGGTCGCCATCCGCCAGCGCCTCAATGAAGACCTGTACGTCAATTTCGGCGGCATGTCGGACGATGGCCAGCGCGCGGTGATTCAAGCCTTCGTCAATCCTCTGGTAACCTGGGTTTGGCTGGGCGGCCTGGTGCTCATCGGCGGCACGCTGGTCTGCCTCATCCCAAGTAAAATCAAGATGCAATATGCGCGAACCCAGGTGGTCGGTATCGCCAAACAACATGTGGACTTGCCAGCGAAGCAGTAAGGACTCATCGGGGACCGGCAGTTGGCAGGCGAAAGCGCCTGCCCCACCTCGCCGGCAAGTGGGGCAGGCGCTTCCGCCTGCCAACCAGGTACCCTCGCGATGTTCGCTCGTCATCGCCGCGCTCCTGCTGGCCATTGCCAGCCTCGCCCTGGCCCAGACGGCTTCCGAGAAACCGAACGCCGATGTGCGGCGCGTGGGAATGCGCCTGGCTTGCAAGTGCGGCTGCAAAGATTCGGTGGCCACTTGCAATATGCTCGAATGCGGTTTCTCGAAACCCGCCAAGGAGCGCATCGCCCGCATGCAGGCGGCGGGCTTCTCCGATCGGCAGATTATCGACGCCTTCATTCGCGATTACGGCCGCGGCATTTACCTGGCGCCGCCGAGCGCGTTCGGTTGGGCAGTACCCTATCTTGCGGTCGCTGTTGGTCTGTTAGTGATCTGGTTTTTCATCAAGAAGTACCGAAAACAGAAACCATTGGTTGAAGTCGGCTCGGTGACCATTGACGACCCGGCGCTCGAAAAGTATAAGGACCAGATCGAGAAGGATCTGGCCAATCTGGAGTAAGATTCTGGCGTGATTATTTCACTTGCTTCCGTGCTGGCGGTCGCCATCATCGCGTTCATCCTGGTTGTCAGACCCAAAGACTTGCCGCCGCCGGAGCCGGCAGATCCGTTTGCGCACTTGGACGAACGCAAAGCCGCCATCTACGAAAACCTGCGCGATTTGCAGTTCGAGTATCGCGTCGGCAAGCTCTCGGAAACCGATTATCAGAAAACCAAGAATGACCTACAAAGCGAACTGGCGTCCGTGCTGGCCGAAATCGACCGTGTGAGCGCAGCCCTGGCCGGTCACGCCCCGCTCACCTTCAAGGCGCTATCGCCGGAGCCGGCGCCGCCGAAGCAAACTGGCTTGGTCTGTCCATCTTGTGGCGCCAAATTCGATAAGCGGTTGAAGTTTTGCGGCGAATGCGGCAAGCCCATGAAAGGGGCCGGCGCATGAGGTCACAAACTCTCGATAGCCGATCATGGCGCATGCAATCGTGCGTGCAACAGCGAAAGTCGTATCGACGTTTCTTCGTCCCGCAGACCCCTGCGCAACCAAGTGGGGCAGGCGCTTTCGCCTGCCAACCGCAACGCCACCTAGTCTGCTGCCCCCTGTTTCTGCTCCTTGCGCTTCCCCTTTCCGCCGCCGTCACCGGCACGGTTATCAATCGCACCACCGGCGCGCCGCAACCAGCCGCCACCGTGACGCTCTATAAGTTCGGCCAGGGCGGAATGGAACCGGTCACTGGAACCCAGACCGACTCGCAAGGCCAATTCACCATCAACCAGAACCCCGCCGGCCCAGGCCCCGCCATGCTCCGCGTCGAAATCGACAACGTCACTTACAATCGCGTGTTGCCGCCAGGCACGCCCACGACCGGCATCGCGCTCGACGTGTTCAACGCAACCCGGCCGCCGCAGACCGTCAACGTCTCCAAGCACATGCTCGTGTTCCAGCCAACCGCGGGCGGCGCGATGTCGGTGAACGAGACGTTTCTGATCGAGAATCCCGGCAAGACCACTTGGGTCGATCCTGTGAATGGCACGCTGCGCTTCTATCTGCCCTCCTCCGTGCAAGGCAAAGTGGAGGCGACCGGTGCTGCGCCCGACGGAATGGCCATTCCGATTCCCACCGCCAAGACCGCCGCGCCCCAGGTGTATGCCGCTAAGTTTGAGATCAAGCCCGGTGAGACCCGCATCGATGTCGACTACACGGTGCCTTACACCACCGGAACCGCATACGCCGGGAAGATCGTGAGCCAGGACGAGAACACGTATCTGGTCGCGCCGGAAGGTGTGACACTCGAAGGCGCTGGCCTGCAGGATTTGGGTGACGAACCGCGCACGCACGCGCACATTTTTGGATTGAGCGCCGCCGCGTACCGTATCAAGCTGACTGGCGCCGTGGCGGCATCCACCGCCGCCGCCGAGCCTGCCGCCGATTCCTCCGCGGATCAGGATTCCGGCTCACGGATCGAAGTCATCCCGCCACGCGTGAATGGCAGGGCCAAGTTAATTGTCGGGCTGGCGCTGGCGATTTTGGGTCTCGGCTTCGCGCTGCTCTATCGCGCGCAGACGCCCACCGCCAAGGAGAGCGATGAGCGCGGTCGCGGTTGATGGAGTTTGGAAGTATTACGGCGATTATCCCGCGTTGCGCGACGTCAAGCTGGACGCCGCGGCGGGAGCCTGCCTGGCGCTAATTGGGCGCAATGGGGCGGGGAAGACCACGCTGCTGCGCATCCTTGCCGGTTTTTCGCGCCCCGGCCGCGGGAGCGTGCGCATATGCGGCACGGCGCCGCGCGATACCGCCACCCGGCGCCGCATCGGTTTCCTGGGCCATGGCATCTCGGTGTACGACGAGTTGTCGGCAATCGAGAATCTTACCCTCTTCGCTCGCCTCTATGGATTGAAGGAACCGCGCAAGGCCGCCACCGAGTGGTTGGAGCGCACCGGCCTCGATCGCGTGGCCGGCGGTCTGGTGCGCGAGTTCTCGCGCGGAATGCGGCAGCGATTGGCCGTTGCGCGGGCGTTTCTCCACAATCCGTCCGTGTTGCTGCTCGATGAGCCTTTCACCGCGCTCGATGACCGCGCCATAGCCGTGCTCCAGCGCCTGCTCCGCGAAGCGCTCGCCGAAGGCAAGACCATCGTCATGTCCACGCACCAGTTGCGCGAAGCTTTGGATTTGGCTACGCATGTCGCGCTGCTCAATCGCGGGAGCGTGGCTTTCAACGGCCCGCGCACGGCGGAGATGGTGGCCGATGCCGGGTTCCTCTACGCGAGGTACGGCGAGGGATGATGGATTTCTTCCGGCAAGTGCTGGTCGTCGCCGCCAAGGATTTGCGCGCCGAGCTGCGCACCAAGGAAGCCATCAACGGCTCGCTCGCATTCTCTCTGGTCATTTTGCTGCTGTTCAGTTTCGCCTTCGATCCCACCGGCGATACCACCCGCGAAATCTCCGGCGGCCTGCTCTGGATCGTCTTCGCCTTCGCCGGCACGCTGATTCTCAATCGCAGCTTCGCCCGTGAGCTGCCCAACGATTGTCTGGATGCGCTGATTGCCGCGCCCATCTCCGGCGCCGCGCTATTCCTCGGCAAGGCCATCGCCAACTTCGTGTTACTGCTGGCCATGGAGCTGGTTTCGCTGCCCATCTTCGGTATCTTCTACAACGTGCGCTGGACCGGGCAGTTTCCCGAATTGCTGCTGGTGCTGCTGCTCGGCACCTGGGCGCTCACCGTGCTCGGCACCATGACCAGCGCGCTCACCGTCAACATTCGCTTGCGCGAAGTCATGCTGCCGCTGCTTACTTATCCGGTGCTGGTTCCCGCGCTGATGGCTGCCATGCAGTTGACGATGACCCTGATCGCCGGCACGCCCATCAACTCGGAAAACGTGATGTGGCTCAAAATGCTGGTTGGCTTCGATGTAATCTATACAGCAGTGTCATTGGTGCTGGTGGAAACGGTTCTGGTAGGCTAAGTTGAGGTAGGACAGACGATCGGTTTTTGTCGTCTGTCGGTGCATGGCGCTTGTGCGCGGCATGACAGACGACAAAAACCGATCGTCTGTCCTACCTGTCTCGAGGAGCGCGTGAATATGAACGACAAGTCCGGTTGGGGAGATTACATCCTTTATATATTAGGCGCCGTGGCGATCGGCATCCTGGCGCGCGACATCAACGCGATCGCGCGGTTGCCGCAGGAGGTGAACCAGGGCGCGATCTTCAAAATCATCTTCTTCCACGTTCCCGTAGCCGTCACCGCCATGCTCGCAGCCGCGGTGGCACTCGTCGCCAGCGTCCTCTTCCTCATCACCAGAGATTTTCGCTTCGACGCGCTGGCGGTTGCAGTCACCGAAGTCGGCCTCGCCTTTCTGGCCGCCAACCTGATCACCGGGTCCATTTGGGGCCGCATCATCTGGGGCCAATGGTGGGCTTGGGACGCGCGGCTGACCTCGGCGCTGGTCTGCTGGATTCTCTACGCCTCTTACCTGATGCTGCGCCGTGCCGTCGAAGAACCAACCCAACGCGCCACTTTCGCCGCCGTCTGGTCTATCTTCTCTTTCATCGACGTGCCGATCGTGATCTTTTCCATTAAGTGGTGGCGCACGCAGCACCCGCAGCCGGTCTTTTGGGGCGGTGGCAGTTTCCCGTCCGACTGGCTGCCGGTATTCCTTTTGAATATGCTGGCGATGGTGCTGCTGGCCATCGTAATGACCGTGGTCCGCGTACGGCAGGAGAATGCCCAGCGCGAGCTCGATTCGCTGCGCCGCACCGCGCACGCTATGTGAGGAACCTATGAACCTACAGTCCATCCCCTTGCTATTCGCGCAAATGACGACGCCCGACGATCTCGTTCGCGAGGCCGCACGCCTGCAACGCAATTACGAGTTTCTAAGCTACGGCCTCACCGTCGCGTGGGTCATCCTGGTGATTTACGTGTTATTCATGGTGAGCCGCGGCCGCAAGCTGAAGCGCGAAATCGCCAGCCTAAAGGCCATGCTCGAAGACCGCCCGAAGCCATGAGGTGGGGCATGCTTTAGCTTGCCCATATGGTGTTCGACAACGAAAGAGTGACAGATGAATCCCGTGGAGACCGTTCGCGATTTTCTCGACCGCATCAATCAACGTGACGCCGATAGGCTGGCCGAATTGATGACGGAAGATCACGTGTTTGTCGACGGGCTGGGCCAGGCCATGCGCGGCCGCGAGGCGATGCGAGCCGCCTGGCAAGGGTATTACGCCTTTTGTCCGGACTATAGCGTGTCTTGCGAGACGATCCTCTCGGACGGGAGTGTAGTTGCCGCTTTCGGCTGGGCTGGCGGCACAATCGCCTCCCACGGCCAACTTCCGCCTGAGAACCAGTGGCGCACTCCGGCAGCGTGGCTGGCAATCGTGGAAGACCGCTTAGTGAAGGAATGGCGCGTCTACGCCGACAACAAACCGGTGTATGACATAATGGCGAAATCCAGTAGCTCGCCGGCACTGTGACAGGGAGTGAGCCCTGAAAGGACCAGCAGCCCATGACCAAACGCGGGCGTGTGGACGACGGCGTGACCTTCGAAACCGTCCGTAGCATCGCGCTTGGCTTGGAGAACGTCGAAGAGAGCACTTCCTACGGCACGCCAGCGTTCAAGGTGGGCGGCGCGCTTGTCGCGCGGCTCCATCAGGACGGGTGCTCCTTGGTCGTTCGGACGAGTCTTGAAGAACGCGCGGAGCTGATGGCAGCCGATCCTGCTACCTATTACATCACCGATCACTACCTCAATTACCCGTGGGTGCTGGTTCGCCTGTCG
>CAZFOP010000221.1:0-6489 GCA_964520085.1 uncultured Solibacteraceae bacterium
GCTGGCGCTGGCCAACTCCGGCTGAAATGGCGCCGTTTTTCGCCGGCCCCAACACTTTTCACCCACCTACCATCAGGAGTTTGGTAGCCTCGCCCTCAATTGCTCCTCGCACGGCGTTGTGTGGTGATATCGGCGGCTGGGGTCCCGCAACAGGATCACTGCGAGGGGTCCGCCTCCAAACGCTGGTCCGCAATGTCGATGCCTAACAGAGCGGTTCAGCGGTGAACGACGCGAGTCCGCTGCAACGACGGGTTAGGCAGCCCCCCGCGGACCCACTCGTGCTTGGAGAGGCGGAGACTTCCGCAAACCATCGTTCAGCCTCTTGTCGCGTTCGGAATGGCTGCAGTTCGCAGACACCTTCGAGCAGGATTGTGAGCATCCGAAGCATACCGTAGGCGAGGTCGTTCCCTACCACGATGGCGGTTGGGCCAAGCACTCCCTCCTGACCGTACGCTCGAAGGACTTCGACCATCGTACGAACACCGGCAGGTGAGAACGCAACCGTCGCTCGGGAGGCTTTGATTAGCTCGCGATATGCTAGGCCTTTGTCCCGATGCTCCTCAGTGAGGTGTTTACGAATATCGTCGATCGTGATCGGACCTTCTGCCGTTGTGTACATCTCACGCCGCTCGTGATCCACCGCATGTCTCACAGGCATCGCAGTTCCTCCTGCGGGAGACTCCCAACTGCCTTAGTAGCTTCGCTGGCGATCCGGGGTTCCCTTACGCCTCCCTATAGATATACGCGCCCGCCGTCGCCGCTATCAGCACTTCCAGCAAGCCGACGGCCGTGACCAACACTAGCAGGCCGAGCGGAAATACGTGCAGGAAGGCCATCATCGCGTTTGCCACCGCGTAGGCTAGGAGCCACACAGCCGTGTCCGCCGTTATCGCCGTCCTGGGACCGGCTCCAAAGCGCGGGCGCATCGCAGCATACAGCCAGACCGCGATGATCCCGGCGGCGAATCCCCATAAGTTGAACGCCACGATCTGCGTCGTCGACACTGTGGCGGACCGCCCAATCGCCTTGGCCGCTGCACTCCACTGCGGCTGGAGAATCACTCCGTTCATAACACCCTCGACCACGTTGATGATCACACCCGCACGAGTCCACCAAGAATCACCCGGCCCAGGTTGATTTTTCCCATCTCGCTCCTACCCGTTTCGCCGGCCTGTATGACACGGCCTGCATCTTGGTGATTCTACGCCCGCCCTCTGACAGCGCAAGGGCTAATCGGGGCGGCGTTTTACGCCAGCATATGGGTGTGTTATTTCGGGTTATCGGTAGCGGTATTCCCGTGCACATCCACGGGGTCAGGCCGATTCTCGTTCAGGGCGTATACTTGCTGCTAGCCAGGATGCCAAAGAGGACGACCTGGCTAATAGAGCATGCGGAGGGTTTTCAATGATCCAACTGACAGCAGCACAGATCCCGAATGGCGCGGCGGCATTCTTCTGGGGCCCGACTGACCCGCTCAAGGCTGGTCCCGGCGCGGTACTGTCCGGCATTATCGAGAAGGTCACAGACGGTGGGCCGTCCCACTGCGGTTACCTGACGTGGCGAAGCGGTGCGCCTCAGCTTTTTGAGTCAACCATCTGGAAGGATGTCGATGGCCCGCAGTGGAACGCGTTCGCGGATCGAACCGGTGAGTATGTGAATGGTGGTCGCATCGTGGTCTGCCCCTACCTCCCGGAGTGTGCGCCAGACCTGGGCGCGGTGGAGATGGAAGCCGCGCGGCTGATCGCCTTGCGTGAGGCGGGGAAGTGCCCTTATGCCATCTGGCACCTGCCGGCGGACCTCATCGAAAAAGAGAAAGTGATTCGCAAAGTGCTCGACCTCGGAGGCGTGGAGCACCTGAGCGAACTGCTGGAGAAGGACGCTAGCAAAACGCATGGCCTGGTGTGCAGCGAGTGTCTGGCGGATGTCACTGGGCGAACTCCTTACATCGGCGTGACTCCAGCTCAAGCTATGGCGTGGCCAGTGTACGCGCCAGGGGTTCAGGTAGTGCCATGATCTGCACGTCTGCATAGCATCCGCCGCCCAGCGGCTTCGTCCAAACGGCATCCCTGAGAATAGCGATACTTGACCGGTCCTGGGCCAACGGACGATACGTGGCCAAACCGCAAATGACCGCCATCCCGGAGCGAGGAACGCCAGATGCGCGAGAGCGTTATCGCGCCATATCGGTAGCTATCCAGTCGGCCAGCGGCCCACTCGGGCGGCTGCCGGACCCGCGCGGTGGTTCCCTCTTTTCTTGCGACGGCGCGGGCGTCCCGCAGGACGCGGCGAAGCAGGGCAAGCACGGGGCTGTCGGCTCTCCCGAAGTTCAGCTTGCGAATCTTCTTGCCGGCCAGCATCACTTCGGCGCGAAACTCAGGGGGGCATTGAAGCTCAGCAATGTCGTTCTCTGAGAGCGTCACTCATCCGCGCGTGAGCGCAGAAGTTGCGACGCCTCCAGACGCTCGGCCATACCAATGCGCTGTAGTTTTCCGGTGGCGCCGCGCGGAATATCCGTTACGAACAACACTCGCTGCGGGAGTTTTCGGCGGGTGAGACGCTGGGCAGCTAAGCGCAGCAACTCGCGTTCCTCGACCTGACAACCCTCCCGGACGACGATTGCGGCGGCAACCGTCTCTCCCAACATCGTATCGGGCCACGCAAAGGCGACCGCCTGGTCTACCGCGGGATGGAGGAGCAGCGCTTCCTCAACCTCGTAAGGGGAGATCTTCTCCCCCCCGCAGTTGATCATCTCCTTCAGGCGACCAACCAGACAGAGGGAGCCATCGGAATCCTGAAATCCTTCGTCCCCGGTACGAAACCACCCGTTGCAGAAAGCGGACTCGTTAACTCCTTCAGGCTGAAGGTAGCCAGTCATAACCTGCTCGCCGCGCAAGACTATCTCCCCGACTTGGCCCGGCGCCAACAGTTTGCCGTACGCATCCATGATGCCGATCGCGGGACCGCTGCTAGATCCGACTGTTGCGCAAGAGGCGCCCGGTAATCGCACGCTTGAGATTTGGTGCGCCGCCTCGGTCATTCCGTAGGCGTTCAGGACCGGCACGCCAAAAACAGACCGAAGTTTGTCGTAGACGCTTGGGTACAGGGTCGAGGAGCATGAGCGAATGAACCGCAGCTTACTGCGGCCCAAAACGTCCATGTTGTGGCGCGCCCGTGCCAGAATTGCCTGGTGCATGGTGGGAACCGCGGTGTACCAGGTGGCTTGCGAGGAGCTCAGCCAGGAGAAGAATGCCGTGGCCTTGAACCCCGGCGGAAGGCACACGGTGGCGCCCGTAGCCAGGGAAGCGAGAAGCCCCGCAACGAGTCCGTGAACGTGAAACAACGGCATCACCGAGAGGCACGTGTCGGCGCCTGAGAGTTGCAGTGTATCGGCAACTCCGCGCGTTGACAGGACCAAGTTTCGCTGCGTGAGGGGTACGAGTTTGGGGCGGGCAGTTGTGCCGGACGTGTGGAGGAGCAACGCGATATCGTCCGGACAGGGTGAGGCTGTTGGCGACGAGGGAGGCACCAACGGAGCCTCACACTTCAACGCGAAGGCTCCGGGATTCGGCTCCCCGGGCGACACGAGGAGCATCCGACTCACGCCACATTCCTCCGCCGCACGAATGGCCTCCGGGACACCGCTGGAGGTTATGATGACCCTCACGCCCAAGTCGCGGAGAGCAAATGCGTTCTCATCTTGAGTAAAGGC
Organism: uncultured Solibacteraceae bacterium; assembly: GCA_964520085.1. Lineage (GTDB taxonomy): Bacteria > Acidobacteriota > Terriglobia > Bryobacterales > Bryobacteraceae > Bog-375. The sequence continues at coordinate 3,710 of CAZFOP010000221.1, forward strand.
TGGATTGAGCGGTGCGACACGGCAGTAGGTGACCAGTGCGGTGAACAGGGCGGCAGCTTCAGGTCCATTCCGGAGAGCCACCGCCACCGTATCGCTGCGGTTCAGACCGCTTCCTTTCAGGATCTGGTGTGTCCGTTCCACCAACGCCCGCAGTTCTCCGTACGTCAATCCGCGCCGCGACGTGTCAGCCACAGCCAGTGTTTGAGCATCGCCCTCAGCGAGCAAAGACGCTATCGTCAGTTTTGGGGTTCCCACTGGTCCTCTACGTTATCATGATGATTGATACCAAACGAGTCGAGCAAAGTGCCGCCCCGTCGTCCCCTGCGGATTCTGATAACGAATGTCGGAATCGCCAACCGAACCGGCACGGAAATCGTCGTAATGGACCTCGCATCCGGTCTCGCGCGCATGGGCCAATTTCCGATGATTTGGGCGCCTCAACTGGATCCTGTCGTGGTGGCCCCGCTGCTTGCCGCTGGAATACCGGTTGTCTCAAGGTTCGACGATTTGCCCAGCGCTCCGGATATCATCCACGGGCATCACCACCTGGAAACCATCGAGGCGCTACGGCACTTTCCCGGTGTGCCCGCAATTCACGTGTGCCACAGTGGATATTGGTGGCACGACGCTCCACCCCGCCATCCACGGATTCGCCGCTATGTGGCAGTTGACGAGTTCTGCCGGGAGCGGTTGACGGCGACGGAATGGATCGATGGCGACCAGGTCGCTGTGGTCTGGAATGCCGTGGATTTGGATCGGCACCAGCCTCGCCCGCCACTGCCACAGCGTCCACACCGCGCGTTGGTCTTCAGTAACTATGCGGGTCCAGGCACACACGCCGAGCCCATCCGGGAAGCCTGCCGTCGAATGGGCATTGAGTCGGAAACCGTTGGCAGCGGCGCAGGAAACGCGAGCTCTGCTCCGGAGCGACTGCTCCCTCGCTACGATCTGGTGTTCGCCAAGGCCCGATGCGCGATGGAGGCGATGGCCACAGGGTGCGCCGTGATTCTATGCGATACCAGCGGACTGGGAACCCTCGTAACTAGGGCCGACGTGGTGGAACAGCGCCGCTGGAATTTCGGATTCCGCCTGTTGCAGCGACATCTCTCTCCGGAATCGATCGTGGAAGAGATCCAGCGCTACGATTCACGCGACGCCGCCGAGGTCAGTGCCTACATACGCGAAAATGCAGGGCTTGACAATGCCCTGAAACAGTACCTGACGATCTATCGATCGGTTTTGGATGAGCAGCAACCGGTTTCCGACGACGTGGATTGGCATCCTGCAACCACACCTCTGCAAATTGAAGATCAGGGAGCTCTCCGGCTGCGATTGCTAACCGTTTCACGGTCTTCCGCGCCGCGCCGCCACTGCACGCTCGAAATCGGTCTCTATAACGGGACATCCGTTCCCATTGCGACTGCCGCTCCGTGGCCCTGCCTGCTGATGTACCGTTGGCTCCATGGCCGCACGCGGGAAATGGTCGTCGAACACGGCTTTCGCACAATCATTCAGCCGCCGGCATGGCCCGGTGTGGAGTCCATCTATTCCGTACGTGTGATCGCGCCCGGCGAACCGGGCGATTACATTCTGCGCGTAACCATCATTCAGGAAGGTTGGCGCTGGCTCGATGTTTTGGCTCCGGAAGTCTGCGCGGAAACGCATGTGGCTATTGTTCCCGAGTCGTCAGCCTATAAGGTTGTGAATGAGACTGTCTGAAATAGCGCCGCGCCTGCAGGCGACCGTGGTCCGGGACGCCGAATTTCTGAATCTCGGGTTCCTCTTCGACGACCTTCCCAACAAACTGATATTCGTGATGGCCCGGGGATTCGTTTCGGCCGCTCAAAAAGCGACTGGAACGAAATCTGTCCTGTGCACTCCGGAGCTCGCATCTTGCTTTCCCGACGTCGAAGGGTTGGCGACGGCGGCGGACCCGCAGATCGCATTCTTCCGCCTGCAGCAGTTTCTGGTGGAAGACACGAATTTCTATGGGGCGCCGTTTCCAACCGAAATTCATTCTTCGGCTCGGATACATCCACGCGCTTGGATCGCCACGAGCAACGTAAGAGTCGGACCCAACACGATTGTGGAAGCAAATGTGGTCGTCGGCGAGAGATCGTTGATTGGCGCAGGCGTGCATTTGCGGGCAGGTTCAATCCTCGGCGCCGAAGGATTCCAGTCCGCACGGCACCTCGATGAAGTGCTGCAAATGGCTCATGGTGGAGGCTTGTGCGTACAGGATAACGTCGAGATCTTTGCCAATGCAGTGATTGCGAGATCCCTGTTCCGCCAAATGACAACTCTGGGAGAACATTCCCGGATCGGAAACGGCGCCTTTGTTTCTCACAACGTGCAATTGGGGAAGCGCTGTTTCGTCGGCCACAACAGCACCATTAACGGGAATACCAGCGTAGGCGACGACGTTTGGATCGGCCCGGGCGCGACCATCAGCAACCTGCTGAGGATTGGGGATCGATCCCGAATTTCGTTGGGCGCGGTTGTAATCCAATCCGTTCCAGCCGACGCTCACGTTACCGGGATGACCGCGCTAGAGCACCGGCGGATGCTGCGCCACGTGGCCTCGATTGGCTGAACGGGATAGTCTCCAACGTCGCGGTTCGGCCACTCGGATTCTCAGTAATGCTGTTCCTTGAGCGGCAACACAACCGGGCAGCGTAACGTTGGGGGCCGCCCAGGCCACCACACCGTTGTGCGCCAACCTCACCCGACTAGCCCTGATTTCTCACCGCACTATGGCAAAAAGCCGCTTTTCGTGGCAT
>CAZFOP010000222.1:0-6468 GCA_964520085.1 uncultured Solibacteraceae bacterium
CCGCCAGTACGCGACCGTGGACCCGGTAGTGGAGCAGATTCCGCCTTCCTCGCTCAAAGTAACGTTCGCCGTCAAGGAAGGACCGAAGGTGAAGGTGGGTAAGATCATCATCACCGGCAACAAGTCGGAGAAGCAGAAGTGGGTGGTCGCGGCGATGAAGAACCTTCACCCATACGGCATTCCCCACTCGATTCTATTTGAAAGCGTGTTCGCCAAGACTTACGATCAGGCCAAGCTCGAGGAAGACAAAGAGCGCATCCGCCAAGCCTACCAGGACCACGGGTTTTTCGAATTCAAGGCGCTCGACGAGAGCGTCAAGGTCTTTCCGAGCGGCGGAAAGGGCTGGCGCCTGCCTATCTTCAAGATGGAGCAGCCCGGCATTTACGCGGACATTACCATCCCGGTCGAAGAGGGCCGGCTCTATCACCTGCGCACGATCAACTTCGTGGGTGTAAAACTCTTCCGTACGCCCGACGTGCTGATGTCGCTGTTCGGCATGAAGCAAGGGGACATATTCTCGACCGAAAAGCTGCGCAAGGGCATGGAGAACATGCGCAAGCTCTACGGCCAATTCGGTTATATCAATTTCGTGCCGGAGCCCGCGTTCGACCCGCAGCCGGGCTCGGACCAGATCGACCTTACCATCACCGCCGACGAAGGCAAGCAGTTCTTTGTCCGCCGCATCGATTTTGCCGGCAACACCACCACCCGCGACCGCGTGATCCGTCGCGAAATCCTGTTGGATGAAGGCGACATGTTCAACAACCAGCTTTGGGACATGAGCATTCTGCGCCTCAACCAGCTCGGTTATTTCGAGGTGCTGAAGAAGGATGAGGCGGCCGACATCAAGACCAACCCGGGAACCGACACGGTGGACATTACGCTCAAGGTGAAGGAGCGGGGCAAGAACACCATCGGATTGAATGGCGGCATCTCGGGAATCTCCGGCAGCTTCGTGGGGGCGAACTATTCCACCAACAATTTCCTGGGATTGGGCGAAACCCTGTCGCTGAACGGGCAACTCGGCACGCGCCAGCAGAGTGTGACGTTAGGGTTCACCGAGCCCTACTTGTTCGACAGGCCCATCCAGGCGGGCTTTACGGTTTTCATCAGCCGCTTCGATTACAACCAGGCCCGCGAAGCTTCGATTCTGTACGGGCAGAACCTGCTGCCGCTGTACCAGTCCATCGAAGGCCCGAACAACCAGAACCTGCTGAATTACATCCAGAACAGCAAGGGCTTCAATGTTTCGCTGAGCCACTCGCTGCACCGTAGCTTCTGGCGCACCAGCATCACCTATGGGTACAGTATTTCGGATATCGTCACACAGACAACCGGCGCAACCAACTATTTCGACTACATCGATTTCAGCGGCGTTTACGGGCCCAACGCACTGAACGGGATTCACACCAGCTCGATCACGCCGGCTCTGGGATACAACACAGTCAACAACCCAATCAACCCGACTGGCGGTAAGAGCATCTACTTTTCAGTGGCGGCCGCCGGCAGCGTACTCGGGGGCAACGTGAATACGATTCGGCCGGCGGTTGACATTAAATACTTCAAGCCGTCGCCCATCTTCAGCAAGAAAAACGTGTTGGCCTTCCACTTGAGCACGTGGCTGATCACCGGTTACGGCGGCAAGCTGATTCCGCCGTTCTCGCGCAGCTTCATGGGCGGCGAGAACGATGTGCGCGGCTTCAACATCTGGGGCATCACGCCGATTGCGTTCATCCCCTCCACCGCCTCGGTGAACGTCTACAACGCCGACGGATCGCAGCGCACGCAAAACGTGGTGGTGGGCGGAGTGCTCCAGCCGCAACCGGTGACGATGACCATGCCGGTGTACCAGATCATTACGCCTGGCGGCGACTGGCAGAGCTACGGGAACTTCGAATACCGCATTCCGATTGTCGGCAGTACAGTGAGCCTGGTGCCGTTCTTCGATGCCGGCGTGAACCGGATCATGCGTCCCAGCCAGCTCACCATGGACCCGCAGCGTGTACTGGATCTCAACGAGCAGTTTCCAGCAGCCGGCTACAACGGCCAGGTGCAGATTGCGCCAGGCACGGAAAAGACGCGTGCATCCACGGGCCTGGAACTCGATGTCACTCTTCCGGTTGTCAATGCGCCCTTCCGGATCTACTTTGCATACAACCCGTTGCGGCTGGACACGAACATTCAGACGCCGATCGCTGCGGACCGCAGCATATTCCCCAATCAGGCGACATACAACGCCGCGATTGCCAGTTACGGGCCACTCTATCCCTGGGATGAGAAGTCGACCATGGTCCGGTTTACCGTCGGCAGGACGTTTTAGCGGTTTCGCGAGACGACCCGCTGTGATAGGATTTCACGTTTAGGAGTTTGACCTTGAAAAAGAACGTAGCCGCAATTCCCGCGCTGCTCTGCTGCGCCGCCACGCTGGCGTGCGCCCAGGCGCAGCCCGCACCCGCGCAGGCCGCCGTGCCGACGCCGAGCCAGGCATTGCCTGTCCCCACCAAGATTGCGATCGTCAATATCCAGTCCGCCATCTTGAGCACCAAGGATGGGCAGAAGGCCCTCGCCGAAGTGCAGACCAAGTTCAATCCGCGGAAGACCGAACTGGATAAGAGGCGCTCCGAGGTCGACGCGCTGCAGGAACAGTTACGCAAGGGCAGCGCCACCATGAGCGATGACGCCAAGGAGCGGCTGCAGAAGGATATCGAGGCTGGCACCAAGGATCTGAACCGCAAGGGCCAGGACATGAACGACGACCTCGAGGCGGAGCAAGGCCGCCTGATGCAGGATCTGGGCGCCAAGATGATGAAGATCGTCGAGGAGTACGCGACGCAGAACGGACTTGCCACGGTGCTCGACGTGAGCAACCCGCAGACCGACGTTCTCTGGGCCGCCGCTTCCACCAACATTACGCCCGACATCGTCCGGCTCTACGATCAGGCCCATCCGGTCGCGGAACTCACGAAGACACCCGCCGCGGCTCCGGCGCCAGCCAAGAAGCCGTAGGGCGGAAACAGCGAGCTGCTTGCCACACGGGCAAGCTAGGGCATGCCCCACCAGCGTAGTCGGTGGGGCATGCCCTAGCTTGCCCTTTGTTTGTCCAGGCGGGACAGCCCGACTGCAATCTGTTAAGAGTGGAGAGAACCCATGAATGTCCTGATACTGAACGCGGGTAGCTCCAGCCTGAAGTTCCAGGTGATTGCGACCGATCTCGACCGGATCAAACAGTCGAGCGACGAACGCCTGTGCCGCGGCCAGGTGGAACGGCTGGGCGGCGAAGCCATTATCACCGTACAGAGCCGCAACGGCCTGCGGCGCAAACTGACGGCGCCCATTCGCGACGTTGCCGCGGCACTCGATTACGTGCTGCGCTGGCTCGCCTCGGAGAACTCGGGAGTGGCCGAGATTCGCAGCCTGGGCGATTTGCATGCGGTGGGACATCGCGTGGTTCATGGCGGCGAGACGTTTCATGAATCGGCGCTGATCACGGACGACGTCCTCAAAGGCATCGAAGACTGCATCGACCTGGCGCCACTGCACAATCCCAACAACGTGAAGGGCATTCTGGCAGTGCGCGAAATCTTCGGCAGCCAGACGCCGCAGGTCGCGGTGTTCGATACCGCATTTCACTCTACCATCCCGGAGCATGCATATCTGTACGCGCTACCCTATCACCTGTACCGCCGCCACCGCATACGCCGCTACGGCTTTCACGGAACATCCCATCGTTACGTCGCGTATCGCTATCGCGCGCTGCGCGGCCTGACGCGCGATCAGACTAACCTGGTGACATTGCACCTGGGCAACGGCTGTTCAGCCTGCGCGATTCGCGGCGGCCGTTCCGTGGACACGTCGATGGGCATGACGCCGCTGGAGGGCCTGGTGATGGGGACACGCTCGGGCGATCTGGATCCCGCCATTCTGAACCTGATGGCTGGCAAGGAAGGGCTGTCGCCGCACGAAGTCGAGTCGGTGCTCAACACCCAATCCGGACTGCTGGGCGTTTCCGGACTGACCAACGACATGAAGGTGCTCGAGGAGGAGCTGAAAGTGCACGATGACCGGCGCGTGCGCCTGGCCATCGAGATTTTCTGCTACCGGGCGCGCAAATACGTCGGCTCGTTTCTGGCGGCGATGGGCGGAGCCGACGCGGTGATCTTCACCGGCGGCATCGGCGAGAACTCGCCCCAAGTGCGCGCGCGGATCTGCGACGGACTGGCGTGGGCTGGGCTAAAGCTCGACCAAGGCCGCAACGAGCAGATAGTGGCGCGCGGCGAAGGCCAGATCTCGACCGAGGATTCCCAGCTCGGCGCGTGGGTGATCCCGACCGACGAAGAACTGCTGATCGCGCGCGATACGGTGCGCTGCATACTGGGCGAGCCGCACCCGGGATAGCACGAGCAAGAATAGCCGCAGATGAACACAGATCGACACGGATAAAAACCGATCCCCGAGCGACGCGGGGTTCTATCTGCGTCGATCCGTGTTTATCTGTGGATTGAACTCACCCGCGGCGGTCAGTACGGCCACGTCCATGTGTTGATTTCCGGGCTGTCGATGCCGTGTTCGTAGGCGTAGTTGCGGCATTCGATCTGCATGTTGCGGAAGCGCTCCTTGGCGTGGGCGCCGATGCGCTGCAAGCGGGGCGTGCGGTCGATCGCGTCGATGGCCAGGCTGTAGCGGTCGATCTCGTTGTTGATCGCCAGCTCCATGGGCGTGTTGATGTTGCCCTTTTCCTTGTAGCCGCGCACGTGCATGTTGGCATGGTTGGTGCGGCGGTAGGCCAGCCGGTGAATCAGCCACGGGTAGCCGTGGAAGTTGAAGATGACCGGCTTGTCGACGGTGAACAGCGAATCGAAATCGCGGTCGGTCAATCCGTGCGGATGCTCCGTGCTGGGTTGCAGTTTGAACAGATCCACCACGTTGATGAAGCGGATCTTGACGTCGGCGAATTCCTTGCGCAGCAGAACCGTGGCGGCGAGCGCCTCCTGCGTGGGAATGTCGCCGGCCGAAGCCATCACCAGGTCCGGCTCGCCGCTCGAATCGGTGCTGGCCCACTCCCAGATGCCGATGCCCTTGGTGCAGTGCTGAATGGCGGCGTCCATATCCATATATTGCAAGTGCATCTGCTTGTCGGACACGATCACGTTGACGTAGTTCTCGCTGCGCAGGCAATGCGCGGCGACCGATAGCAGCGAATTCACGTCGGGCGGAAGATAAATACGCGTGACGGTGGCGCTCTTGTTGACCACCACGTCGAGGAATCCGGGATCCTGGTGAGTGAACCCGTTGTGGTCCTGCCGCCATACCGTGGACGTGATCAACAGGTTCAGCGAAGCCACGCGCTGGCGCCACGACAAGTGACTGGAGATCGAGAGCCACTTGGCGTGTTGGTTGAACATCGAATCGATCACGTGTACGAAAGCCTCGTAGGTGGAGAGGAAGCCGTGACGCCCGCTCAGCAGGTAGCCTTCCAGCATGCCCTCCACGGTGTGTTCGCTGAGCATTTCGATCACGCGGCCGTCGGGCGCGAGCTCGGTGCCATCGGCGTCCTCGGGAAAACGCTCGGCGATCCAGAACTTCTTGCTGACCTGGTAAATCGCGTCCAGCTTGTTGGACGTGTTCTCGTCGGGGCCGAAGACGCGGAAGTTGTCCATGTTCATCTTCATCACGTCGCGCAGGAAAACGCCGAGGGGGCGCGTGTTTTCGGCTTCCGACGTTCCGGGCTGCGTGATGGTAGCGGCGTATGTGCGAAAATCCGGCAGGCGCAGAGCGCGCTTGAGGACGCCCCCGTTCGCGTGCGGATTGGCGCTCATGCGGCGGACGCCAGTGGGCGCCAGCGCCTTCAGCTCCGGCAGCAGCTTGCCCGTGGCATCGAACAGTTCTTCCGGTTTCTGGCTGCGCATCCAGTTTTCGAGCAGGCGCAGTTGCTCGGGATTCTTCTTGACGTCGGACAGCGGCACCTGGTGCGCGCGCCAAAAGCCTTCCAGACGATGGCCGCCCACTTCGAGCGGCGCGCCCCAGCCCTTGGGCGTGCGCATCACGATCATCGGCCAGTGCGGCCGCTCCGCCACTCCCGTCGCTCGCGCTTCCTGGCGCACGCGGCGGATCTCGCAGACCGCGTGCTCAACCGTCGCGGCCATGGCCTGGTGCATGGAATCCGGGTCCGATCCTTCCACGAAGTAAGGCGTCCAGCCATAGCCTCGCAGCAGTTGCTCCAATTCTTCGTGACTGATGCGCGCCAGCAGCGTGGGGTTGTTGATCTTGTACCCGTTGAGATGCAAGATGGGTAGCACCGCGCCGTCGCGAATTGGGCTGAGAAACTTATTAATGTGCCATGAGGTCGCCAGCGCGCCGGTTTCGGATTCGCCATCGCCCACCACGGCGGCGACAATCAGCTCCGGATTGTCGAAAGCCGCGCCGCAGGCATGGGACAGCACGTAGCCGAGCTCGCCACCTTCGTGAATC
>CAZFOP010000223.1:0-6462 GCA_964520085.1 uncultured Solibacteraceae bacterium
TGGTGCTGGCGGCGCTGGTGGCCAAGGGCGAAACCGTGATCGACCGCGTCTACCATATCGACCGCGGCTATGAGAAGATCGAGCAGAAATTGGCCGCCGCCGGGGCGCGCATCGAACGAGTGGAGTAAGGTGGGGCAGGATTCATCCTGCCAACGCCCGCTTGCGGGCGCATGCTTTGAAAGCCGAATCCGTAGGGGAAGGCGCAACCCATGAAACACAGCGAAGGTTTTCTGCACCTGGTCAATGACGCCAAGACGCGAGTGAAGGAGATCGATCTCGAAGGCTACTGCAAGCTTCGCGCGTCGGGCGAGCCGTACCTGCTGGTGGATACGCGCGAAGAGAGCGAGTGGACGGCCGGACACGTGGCGGGCGCGATTCACTTGAGCAAGGGCATCATCGAGCGCGACATCGAAGCCCGCGTACCGGACCATGCCGAAACGCTGGTGCTGTACTGCGGCGGCGGATTTCGCTCCGCGCTGGTGGCCGACAATTTGCAAAAGATGGGCTATACGAATGCCATATCGCTCGATGGAGGCTGGCGCGCGCTGAAGGAGTCCGGCCTGCCGCTCGAATGAATCGGCGCGCGTTCTTGCAGCGGGGCGCGGCGGCTTTGGCTGTGTGGAAAACCGCGCTGGCTGGCGCGTCTTCGATGGAGTTCACGACGGCGAATGCGCGCTGGCAGGCCGCATACGACAAGGCGTTGGCGATTCTCGCCGGCAATGTGCGAGTGCTGCCCCGCTACAGCCAGCCGGTGCTGATTGAGGGCGCCGAATATCCAGGTGTCTGGATGGAGTGCGCACCACAGGAGGCGCTGGTCTACCGAAAGCTTCGTCCGGATGTGGCGCGCAACGGGCACATGGCGTTCTTCGAACTGCAACGCCCTGACGGTCAACTTCCCGCTTGCAACAAGGTATCTGAAGCGGGCTTCGGGCAGATTCAGATGGTGGTGCCGATTGCTGCGACGGCATGGGAACTCGCGCAGGCGACTGGCGACGACGAGCTGCTGCACGCCGCCTACACCGCATGTTCCCGCTGGGACGATTGGCTGATACGCTACCGCAATACGCGCGGAACGGGCCTGATCGAAGGCTTCTGCACCTACGACACAGGACACGACCGCAGCCCGCGCTGGGCGGGTATTCCGCCGCGATGTCCGGACAAGGACGCGAAGCAATACCCTCCCATTCCGAGCCTGCCGCGGCTGTGCCCGGATCTTTCGGCCACGGTCTACGGAGGGCGGCTGGCGTTGGCGGCGATAGCGAAGGCGCTGGGGAAGGCTGACGATGTGGACCGGTGGATCGAAAGCGCGCAGACGATTCGCAGCCTGATTCTCTCCCGGTTGTACGTTCCGGAAGATGCCGCATTCTACGACCTTGACGCGCAGAATCGCTTTGTGAAGATCCGCTGCGACATCCTCAGCCGCATCTGCGGCGAGCATGTTCCGGATCAGGCGCTCTTCGACGAGCTATGGACGCGCCAGATCCACAACCCGAAGGCGTTCTGGGCTCCGTACCCGCTGCCGTCGGTCGCGCTCGACGACCCGCTCTTCGTCCGTCCGATCCCGCGCAATACGTGGGGTGGGCCGTCGCAGGCGCTGACGGCGCTGCGGGCAGGCCGCTGGTTCGATCACTATGGCCGCTCGGCGGAGTTTACCTTCCTCATGGATCGCTGGTGCGAGGCGATTCAGAGCGATATGACCTTCCGCCAACAGATGGACCCGCTGAACGGCGTTTTTACTAGCGAAGGCACGCCGAACTACTCGCCGGTCTCGCTGGTAATGATGGATTACACCTGGCGGCTGGCGGGCGTGCGGGAAGAAGCCGATGCATTGCACTGGAACGTTCGGCCGGGTCATCCCGCCGCGGATTCCGCGCGGTTTCGCGTGCGTACCGATGCGGGCCGGGACGCTGAACTCCGCTACGGCGGACAGGGGGCCGAGCTTTGGCTGGGGGGTAAGCCGCTCGGCCACATAGAATCCGGCGTGGCGAGGCTCATCACGAATCGGGCTGGCCAGCCAGAGGCGTTGCTGGGAATTAGCGAGCAGCCGCAGAACGTCGTCATCCGGTTAGCAGGCCAGCCGCTGCGGAAAGTGGCTGTGCGGCCGAATCAGCGGATCGCGCTGTAGCGGAACGTCAGATGATGCGCCGGGGCGAGGCGCGAACGGCACGCTCGAACGCCCAGCGTGAAATGTGGTCGATCTGCTCGCTCATCGTGCGCGACAGCGGGACCAGTCGCGCCGCGACGCCGATCAGATCGTCCTCGGTCAACTCCCTATCTTCGAGGCGCGCCTTAGTCAAAGCCGACACGACACACTGCTCGACTTCGGCCCCCGACCACCCATTGGTGAACTGCGTCAACTGATCGAGGTTAAACCGGTTCGCATCCACGCCCCGCCGGCTGAGATGAATCTGGAAGATCTCGATCCGCTCTTCGTCGAGCGGCAGGTCGACGAAGAACACCTCGTCGAAACGGCCCTTGCGAATCATTTCGGCGGGCAGTAGGTCGATCCGGTTGGCCGTGGCGGCGACGAAAAGCCCACGCGTCTTCTCCTGCATCCAGGTCAGGAAGAAGGCAAAGATTCTGCCCTGTTCGCCGCTGGACTCGGTCGCCGTGACCCCCATCTCTATTTCGTCGAACCAAAGCACCGCTGGCGCCAAGTCCTCCATCGTCTTGCACGCTTGGACGAATACGCCTTCCGGCTTACCGTGCCTGCCGGAGAAGATCTCGATCATATCGATCCGGTAGAGCGGCAGCTCGAAGCAAGAGGCGATTGCCTTGACGGAGAGACTCTTGCCGCAGCCCGGGATGCCCATCATGAGGATTCCCTTGGGCACGATGTCCGCGCTCAGACTCTCGCGCATCTGAAACAGCTTCCGCCGCTCCAGCAACCACTTCTTGAGGTACTCGAGCCCTCCGATCTCGCCGAGCTTCGCACCATCCGCAATATACTCGATGACGCCGCCGCGGCTGACCAGCAGCCGCTTCTCTTCGAGCAAGGCCGGCATCGACTCCGGCCCGAGAGGCCGGCCCGTGGCAATGGCGCGGCGCAACGCATAGCGCGCTTCATCGAGCGTGAGCCCGCCGAGAGCGCCTGCCAGCCGCTCCAGTACTTCCTCGCTGGTTGCGTTGCCGTCGCCTGGCGCCGGGAGTTTCCGTATCTCATCGCGCAGCAGCGCCGCCAGTTCGATCCGATCCGGCGGCCGAAGATCGACGAATGTGACGCTCCGTTCGAGTTCCTCCGGTATGGATCGTACCGGCGAACTAATGACGACGAACTTCCGCCGGTCAAGACAACTCTCGTAGAGGTCGCGGAAACGGCGGCGGACCGACGGCGATTCGCGTAGCGCCTCGTGAAAGTCCTTGAGATGGAAGATGGCCGCTGCCTTATGCGCGGCGATGAAGTCCAGCGCCGCGCGTGGGTCGCCGGTGCCGGCGGCAACGCCTTCGCCATCGCATTGCATGCCCGCAGTAAGGCTCCACGTCCAGACGGGCACCGGTGCAGAGGCGAACAGCCGCAGGCCCACTTCGCGCAGCACGCTTCCGACCCTGGCCTCCTCCGCCGTGCGGACATACGTGAGCGGACGTCCGGACTCGAGAACCTCCCGAAGAACCTTTGCCGCACGGCTTTCGAGATACGGGGACTTTGTAGGATGCTCCATATAAGATGCTCAAGCCCGGCTGCTGCTTTCAGAATCGCTTTCACCAAGGCAAGGACACTAATCTGCCCTGGGCATACAGACATAGTCCCACCCGTCCCATTCCTCCGCAACGTAGGCCGCAGGATAAGAGCGCTGATCCGTTCCGATAGACCAACGGCTCCGTCGAGAATTCGGAACGGGACCTAAACGGCGGCTGTTGCGGAGTCGAGGAATTGCTGGACCATGGCCAGATACTCGTCAAACCGCAAAAACATGGTAGCGTGGCCGCCGTTATGGAAAGTGCGGACTTCGGCGCTGGGATAGGTTTGCCTGAGGGCCCGCCGAAGGCGTGGGCCTAGGACGTCCGTGTCGGATTCGGCAATCAGAATCTGGCCAGGCCAAGTCTTCAGATCCTCAGGTGTGAAGTGGAACCGGCGATAGTAATCGTGCTGGACGCGGAAATTCGCCACGAGGTCGGCCTTCGTGAGTCTCACGGAGAATAGCTCATCGAGATACTCTCTCCAAAATGTCTCCGCGGTGCCGGTGGGATCGAGCGCCTGGATTAAAGGCTTGCGCAAGAGACCGGCTGTGACCGGCCACGGTAACGCGCGTGCGGTCAGTACGAGGAGCCGCTTTGCCGGTGCCAGATACCGCAGGGGAACACCCGTGTTGGAGAGGATGAGCGCACCGATCCGGTCCGGATGCCGCCGCACTAACACCTGGGCGACAGAGCCTCCGAACGACGCTCCGAGAATTGCAGCCTGGTCGATCTTCTCGGCATCCAGAATGGCGCACAGGCCGTCGGCAAGCTCTTCGATGGAAGATACACGAGGGTAGGCGGGATACACGACCCGGTGCGTGTCACGAATCGCGAGAGCAAACTCGAAGCCTAAGTCGTTTACCAGCTCGCCGCCGGGGACCGCTAACAGCACCCGAGCCGCCGTGCCCAATACCCGATATCTCCATTCGGCCGCCCCCACCCGAACGCGCCTCTCGGGAACACGCCGGAAGTTCTGAAACGCTGCCGATTTCGCCGCCGACCCGGCATCGTGATTCGGTTTGAGGGCGCGCTCGCGATCCGCCAATCTCATCGGTCTCCGTCGCCGAACCCGAATTCTGGCACTTCAAATGCAGATTTGCAAGCTGTGTTGGCAGGACAGATGATGGGTCTATGCCGTCTGTCGAGCCTTCGTGCCGGGACGAAGCGGGACAGGCCACTAAAGGCGATTGTCTGCCCTACCATCCCGTTATTTCGCCGCCGCGATCGAACTGACCTGAATGGTCTTGGCCTTCGCGTCCAGCGTGCCTTTCACCGTCACCCTCTTGGCGGCGAATCTGGCGGCGCCCGTCTGATCGCTGAGGACGTACGTCGCGTTGCCATCCCATAGCGCGTACTTGGCTCCGCTGCGCACGCACTCGGTCACGCACTTCTCGTCCGTCCCCATGTTCATGGCTTTGTGATTTCCGCCGCACATGTCGTCGGTGATGGTGCCGGTAAATGTCCGATCGGCGGCCAGCATCAGCGCCGCCGAAGCGAGTATTGTCACGATAGTTTTCTTCATTGGAATTGTTCCCTTTCTTAAAATCAATCTCCCCCTGCCGCAATTTGAAACCGAACCTCCCAGCGCCTCTCACCGGGCCACGATGGAGATGACGCGAACCTGCCGCGTTTTCGCGTCCAGCGTGGCCAGCACCCTCACCTTCCTGGCGGCCCACCGATCGGCCGCTTGCTGGTCGCTCAATACATACGCATTTCTGCCGTCCCACAGAACGTATTTGGCGCCCGCCTTTACGCGGTTCCGGACGCCGTCCTCATCGCAGCTCAGCCTCAAGGGCTTGTGGTTGGCGGCGCAGAAGCTGTCCGTAATCGTCGCATCCATCAGCCCTTCGTTGGCAGTCGCCAGCGGCGCCGCCGAAGCGAGGATCGTAACGAGGATTCTTATCATGGAGGGACGCTTCATAGAATGTTCCCGTTCTTGCTTTCGATCTGAAACCGCTCGCTTGCCGTGCTTGGCTTTCGCCGCAGGTTGCCGCAACTCGACACTAGCACTCTTGCACCCACCCTAATGCCCCGTCGCCCAATCCGGCGTGGTAATCGCCTGGGATGGAATCCTCCCGTTTTTCATTTCGATTCGAAGCCACAGTTCGTTGTACCGATCTTCCGCGATCGGTTGTTGCAATTCGAAATTGAAATCCCTGCGGCCGCCGTACTGCGCGGGCGCGCGTTCGAGCGTGGTAATCGTCAACTGAAACGGCCCGGAGCTGCTGATGCCGGCGATATCTGCATACCGCCAGGTGCGCGAGCCGTCCACCGCTTGGGTGCGATACGCGATTGTCTCCGGCGTGAGTTCGAGCGACCCTAGCGAACCTACGCGCCCCACGTGCTTCACTGGCAGCGACCACCCCGCGCGGCCCGGCGGCGGCGCCAGCTCAGCCACCAGCCGCTGGTCCATGCGAT
Organism: uncultured Solibacteraceae bacterium; assembly: GCA_964520085.1. Classification (GTDB taxonomy): domain Bacteria; phylum Acidobacteriota; class Terriglobia; order Bryobacterales; family Bryobacteraceae; genus Bog-375. The sequence goes on from CAZFOP010000223.1 coordinate 6,097, forward strand.
CTTTGAGCAGCGCATACAACTCGGCCGCGGGCGCCGCGCCGATGAATTCGTAGCTGCGTTCGGTCCCTGGCAGCTTGCCATTTTCGTAACTCACCACCGCGATGCGGTCCGGCGCCAACTCCAGTTGCCGGATTTGGTCGAGTTTCCACTGCCACGCGTGGCCTTTCGGCCCCGTGAAGCGCACGCCAGTCTCGCTGACATCGAGCGTTCCCTGACAGCCGCCGTGCAAATGCCGGTGCCGCATGGGAAATTGCGCCGCCGTTGCGGCCATCGCCCACGCCAGAATCAGACCGCCTGTCTTTTTGCTGAGTGCCATTTCCAAACCTCGTAAATTGCCGGATACACCACCAGCTCCAATAAGAACGA
>CAZFOP010000224.1:0-6446 GCA_964520085.1 uncultured Solibacteraceae bacterium
GCGCCGAGTGGCGCAAGACCGCGCGGTATTGCCCCGGCATCGGCCAGGGCCCGCTGATCCAGATCGAATCCGCCCGCGCCGAAGCGCAGGAGATGCGGGAGGCGTATCCGGCGATGTACCGGTAGGCCGGCGCGAGTTTCATGAGTAATCCGACCGCTCCCTGTGGTCGCGGCTCCGATGCGTTTCAGAGCCGCGACCGTCAGGGAACGGTTGCTGGCAACTCAATCGGCCATCTCCTGCCTCGTCTCAGCGTGTACATGGTGATTCGAAGGCGCGGCCATGTCCAAGCCTCCCAAGACGCTCCTCACGCCGGAGCAGTATCTCGAGATCGAGCGCCAAGCCGAGTACAAGAGCGAATTCTACCGGGGCAAGATGTTCGCCATGGTCGGAGCCGGGCTGGCGCACAATGTCCTGGTGGCGAATGTGGTGGCCGGACTGCACTCGCAACTGCGCTCGTGACCCCGCCGCGTGCTGCCGAGCGACATGCGCGTGCTGGTCGCTGCTACCGGCCTCTACACATATCCCGATGCAGTCGTGGTCTGCGGCGATCCACAGTTTACGGACCAACGATTCGACACGCTGACAAATCCAAACCTGATCGTGGAGGCTCTATTACCCTCCACGGAAGCTAATGATCGCGGCCGCAAGTTCGAGCAATACGCAGCCATCGCGTCGTTGCAGGAATACCTGCTGATCGCTTCCGACCGCGTACACGTGGACTTATACACGCAGCAACCCGACGGCCGCTGGCTGCTGACTTCCGCCAACCGAATGGAAGATGCGCTCGAACTCGAATCGGTGGGTTGCCGGGTGGGGCTGGTGGAAGTGTACGAGAAAGTGGATCTGGAAGGCCCGCAGACCGCCAGCGCTTGACAGCCACGCAGCCGTGATAACGTCAACTGGGAGAGACAATGAACGTCAACTGCCAGGACCACATTCTGCTCACGGGCGCTGGGTTTACGAAGAACTTCGGCGCGCCCCTAGCAAAAGAACTGTGGGGAATCATCTTCAGCAACCCAGGCTTGGATAAGGCCTCCGACGTGCGCGACCTCCTGCGGCTGGACTTCGACTTTGAATCCGTCTATAACGATGTCGTGAATGGACGCAACCTCATGGAATTCATAGGGGAGGCGATGAGCCGGAAGAACCAGCAGCAAGCGCTCAGAACGGCGGTGAACGAGGCATACGAGTATATCGACGAAAAGGTCCGTAGCTTTTCGTTCCGGCGGGACGCCCCCAATCCCGTAAACATCTACAAGGTCCAGGAGTTCATCTCGAAATTTGCTGGCACTTCAAACAGCAACCCCGGCTATTTCTTCACTCTCAACCAGGATTTGTTCGTCGAACGGCAATACTACAACGGCGTCCGCCCAGCCCTCCCTGGTATTCGGCACCGTCCAGGTTGGTTCATGCCCGACGGGACGCAATCGCTTATTGCCGAACGCTGTGTAATCCCGGATTCAGCAGGAGACGTAGATTTCAGCCGTTCGCCCTTTTACTATGTGAAGCTTCACGGCTCATCCAACTGGTACACCGCTGACCAGCAGACCATGGTCATAGGACACGCCAAGCGTAATCAGATAGCCTCACACCCGGTTCTGGCCGCATATTTCGAGGCTTTCCAGTCCGTGCTCCAGGGCACAGGGCGGCGGCTGCTCTGCGTTGGGTATAGCTTCTGCGACGAACACATCAACTCGGCAATTGGGGTTGGCGTAAAGGCGGGGCTCAGGGTCTACGTGCTCTCACCAGAACCACCTGACGGGCTTGCAGCGCGGCTAAGGGAGCAGGGCGAGGAGGGCCTAAGGATCTGGCATGGGCTGGCAGGGTACTTCCAGACCGATCTGAAGACCCTATTTCCTGCGGATCAGAGCATTAGCGCTGAATGGAAGCTGCTTCAGAGCCGATTCTTTGCGTCGTGAATGCCATCGGCTGGCATGAATCACGGTACTGCTCACGTCTGCCCGCCCAATCTCCCCAATAGCCTCTCGTACGCGTCGGTCACCGCATCCCAGGAGTAGCGTTGGCGGACGCGATCGGTCGCTCGGGCGCGGTACTGGTCGCATTCAGCCTCGCTGAGAGTAAGGACCATGTGCAGTTTGGATTCGAGTTCGTCCGGCTCGAAGGGGATGCCGGCATCGCCGGCTACCTCGGCGTTCTCCGGCGTGTTGCGGTAGAGCACCAGCGTGCCGCGGCCCATGGCTTCGATCAACGCGGGATGCGTGCCGCCGACTTCGGTCGCGTGGATGTAAGCGAAACAGTGCGAGCCTAACTCGCGGTATCCGTCGCCATAGATAGCGCCGGGGATCACGATGCGGGCGTCGCGCGTGTCGCGCACTTGCGCGATGTAGCCCTGCGCATACGGCGCGTCGCCGATGAGCGCCAGCTTTAATGGTGTTTTCACACGCTCAAATGCCTGCCGCACTTCGAGCGGACGGTTCTCCGGTTCCATGCGGCTGACGTACAGGAAGTAGCGGCCGGGCTCCAGACCCAGGCGCGCCAGCATTTCGGTGCCGTCCACTTTGCCTAATTCGGCGCCGTAGGGGATGAACGTGCTTGCTTTGCCGAAGCGCGCGCGGTAGTAATCCTGAATGGTGCGCGCGTCGGTGATGACTTCGGTAGGGCAGAAGGTGGCCAGCCACTCGGAAACCAAGTACCAGGTTTTGGCGAGCCGGTTCCATTTCTTGCGCAGGCGCTCGATACCGTCCACGTTCAGCGCCACGGGCATGCCGAACAGGCGCGGCAACCAGGTGAAGATGGCGTTGGCGCCGTTGCAATAGAGCGCCACATCCACGCGGTGCCTCAGCAGGTGGAGCGTCGAGAACAGCGTGTGAGCTAGAGTGTCGAAGTACTTGTGGCGAATGGTGGGCAGGTAGCACAGGTGTACGCCGCGGTAGAGCGACTGCGGAGGGCGCTCTCGGCAATAGACGATGACTTGATGGCCGCGCGCGGCCAGACGGGTGGCAAGCTCTTCGGCGAAAGTTTCGAAGCCGCCGTAGTTAGCCGGAATGCCGCGCGTGCCAAGAAGGGCTATTCGCATTTGTCCTGAATTCCGAAGTCGGATGCCTTGTATCAGGGCACGGCTTGAGCCGTGCCGCTGACAGCGCTCTTTCTGATGGGCTTTAGCCCCTGTCTGCTGCCCAGGGGCCGAAGCCCATCAAGTTCATCCCGTTTCGGCACGGCTGAAGCCGTGCCCTGATACACGCGGCTGTTGTTTCACGGTGCTCCGCTAAGCGATGCAACTTCGCCGAAGTTGACTTCGGAGGCCAGGCCTATTCGGCGGCGACGAAAGCCGAGATGACTCTTGGCTCAGCAGGCTGAACAGCCTGCGCCACGCACTCAGAGTATTGAGATTAACGCGTATCGGGCGAGCCCCGCTACGTCTTGGCGGTTTCCGAGCGCATCAGCGCGCGGGCCAGCTTCTTCGGGGCGCGTTTGGCCACCGGCTGGTAGTGGAACCAACTCGCCATGTACTCGTCGTCCACGCGGCGGGCGTGTTGAATCATCTCGCGCTTGGCGCGGAAGCGGCTCCAGTTCCGCAGCAGGAACCAGAACGCCTTGAGCGAAGTATGCTCCCACAGCAGACAGCACATCACGACCAGGATGTCGCGGCCCGTAATCGACAACCAGTTGCGCCAATACAGATCGCTCGAAATATTCTTCATGCGCATCAGGAAGCGGTTCTTCACCGAGTGCATGTTGATGTCGGCCGGCAGCGCGCGCCGGTTGCCGGGCAGCACCTTGCGTACGTGATAGCCGCGCGCGTAAGGCACGTACAGGCACTTCCAGCCCATCAACTGGGCACGCCACGCCACGTCGGCGTCCTCGCGGTAGACGAAGAAATCGGAATCGAAGAACTCGCCGTCGAGCGAAATGTCTTCGATCATCGCGCGGCGGTATAGCGCGGCTGCTGCGGTGGCGCCGAAGACGTACTCGTATTGCAGATAGTGCCCGTTATCCACTTCCTGGCTGCCGCGGTCCAAGTGGCGCAGCATGGGGTTGAAGTAGATGCCTGTGGAATCGACGACCGGGCGCTCGGGAATCTCGAAGTGCGCCGTCATCGTCAGCAGCTTGCCGCATACCGCGCCGATCTTGGCGTCGAACTGCCCGGCATCGAGTAGCGCTTGGATGAAATTCGGCAGCAGGAGCACGTCGGGGTTCAGCGTGAGCACCCAATCGCCGCCGGCCATCCGGATGGCTTGGTTCTGCGCCGCGGCGAAACCCGCGTTTTCCTCGTTGTAATGGATACGGCAGCGGTCCTCGAACTGTTCCAGGATGTCGATGGTGCCATCGGTGGAAGCATTGTCGACGACGATGATTTCCTTAAGGCGGTACCGTTGCGACAGCACGGACTCGAGGCAGCGCTTGATGAAGCGGCCGCTGTTGTATGTCACGATCGTGACTGAGACGAAGTCGTTATGCCCCATGCACTAGAACTCGCAGAAACGGTACTTGCACTTGAACCTGGGCCTAAAATCTGGAACTGGACATCGCGGCTGCGTCCTCCCAACCGAACAACAGGCAGCGGCCCGCAAGCCGAGCCACGTTCCCGTAAGCCGCCAGCGCCGTCCAACTCCACTGCGACAACGCTCCCACGGCACCACGAAGAATCGAGCCCGCCACCACCGACACGCACACCAACCGGAATGCAGACGGTCGATAGTGCTTAGCCGAATACCTCAGTAAACTACGATACCAATAAAAGCATCGGTCCTGCACGCCGACGCTCTCGATCGAGTGCCCTCCCCTGTGCCGCGCAACCGCCTCCGGCGTATAGAAAAGAACATAGTTGCGCGCGGCCACCCGCCGGCAAAAATCCACATCCTCGAACCAGAGCGGATAAAAACCCTCGTCGAACCCGCCCACTTCCTGCCACACCGCGCGGCGCAACATCAGAAACGCGCCCGCCGGTTGCTCCACGGCTGTCCGCAACGAGTAGTCCAGGTCCATCGCCCTGTAGTGGCGATTGACCGGGTTATTCTCCCACAATCGGTTTAGCACGAGAAGTTCCAAAATCAGCGCCGCCGGAGTGGGAAAGGATCGCACCATGAAACCGGTCTGCGGTTTGCCCGTCACGTCGATCAGGCAGCCGCCGGCGCCGGCCGCGCCGCTCAGATCGCAAGCTTCCCGCATTGTATCGAGACCGCTCACGATCACGGCGTCGGGATTCAATAGGAGAACGTATGGCGAATCGAGTGCCCTAAAACCTTGGTTTACAGCGGCGGCGAATCCACGGTTATCGGGGTTGGCCAGCACTCGGACCTTGCGAAGAGCGACTTCGGCGAGCGTGCCATCTTGCGAGGCGTTATCGACTACAACCACATCGGCGCCGGTTGCCAGAGCGGCATCCAAACACGGCCCGATTTCAGATTGCGAATTGTAGGTAACGATTATTATGCCGATGTCGGACATGTGTCACTTTGCCCCACCCCATGTCAGTAGAAAGTACATGCGCCAATAGAGGTCGCACCCATTTCCGGACTGCGCGTCGCGCATCGCGCGCTCGTGGGCTGCGAGGAGCGGCTCGAGAACCTTCTGCCCGCACGGCGGCGCATCGCGGCGGACGGTGGCAAATCCGCGCAGGCCCTGCCATTTTCCTTTCAGCCACCCAAACGCCGCGCCGTGACGTAGCGCCAGCCCGCCCCAGAGCAGTTGCCCAACCAGAATCGGCCACGCCCACTTCAACAGCAAGCGCAGGGGATAGTGGCGGGCCAGCAGAAAGACCTGGTTGCGAGCTATCCGCCGCACAGTTTCCGGATGCCATCGGCCGAGCGAGGCGCTGCCCTGGTGCCAGGCGATGGCGGTTGGGACATATTCGCCTGCCAGCGAGTGTTCGGCGCAGCGCAGTCCGAACTCGACGTCCTCCAGATACGATTCGAAAAGCTCATCGAGCAGACCCACCCGCTCGAACAGCGCGGCGCGGAACACGGCGGCCGTCCAGGGCGCTATCCAAATGGGCTGCGCATGGGAGAATGCCGGCGCATCCATTCGCCCGTGGCCAGCGCGCCAAGCCGCGCCGCCGCGGGAAACCAGATCGAAGGTGCCGTCGATGCGCAACGGATCGCGCGCGGAAAGTATCTTGCCGGTGGCAAACCAGCCGCCGGAATCCACCAATTGCGCCAGGTAGTCGGGAGCGAGTTCGACGTCGCTGTTGAGCACGGCGATCCAGGGCGAGTGCGCCGACTGGATGCCGCGATTGACGGCGGCGGCAAATCCGGCGTTGCGTCCCATGGGAATCACGCGGGCGCCGCGGCGCGCGGCCAACTCCGGCGCGCCATCGCTCGATCCGTTATCCACAACAAGCACCTCGGCCACCGGCGTGGTCTGCCTCTCCAGGCTGTCGAGCAGACGGCCTAGCAGCTCGCAGCTATTCCATACCGGGATTACGGCGGTAATGCTCATCGCCAGAACCGCTTCTTGACGAGAAACGCCAGATTCGCGAAGCCGTC
>CAZFOP010000225.1:0-6445 GCA_964520085.1 uncultured Solibacteraceae bacterium
GCCAAAGTGAGTGTCGCTGAGAAGCTCCTCGATGGGAGGTGGCTGAGGCGGGCTGGCTTTGGCCTCCTTGGCTGCCTCGGGAGATACCGCAGCGAGCTGTTGCAGCATCTGGACGGCGGTCTGGACGGCGTCGGAAGTTCCGCGCAGGCGCATGGTTTTGAGCAAGGCGATCGCTTCCGGCAAGCGGTCCTGCAGCAGGTAGCTGTTGACTCCCTGCAGGGCGGCATCGGCGGCGAACGGGTCCAGCTTCAGAGCTTGTTCGTAAGCGCTGGCCGCGGCCGCGTAGTCTCCGGCTTGAAAGCGCGTCAGGGCGAGTTTGCGTGCCGTCAGGTACGGCATTCTCTTTCCGGCGAGCTCTTCGATGGCACCGCCGGGATGCTTCTGCAATACCTGGTTGACTAAGTCGATGGCCTCACTCCACTCTTCGCGCTGTTCGCGAACGCGGACGTCCGCCATCCATTTCTGGGTCAGGGTGGAATCGTTCTCAGCGTCCGCGTTCAGGGGCTGGTGGAAGTAGAAGCTGGCGGTAAGGTTGGACGTGGTCCAGGGCGTCTGGCGGCCTTCGGTCGCATCGGAAACGCGCTTCTTGACGCGGGTAAACATCTCATTGATTTCCACCGTGAGGCCGGCCTGCGAAATGTAATCTGCCAACGCCTCGGTGAACCAACTGTTGCGGCCGTTGGGATTGTCGGCAGCGGTCTGGCCGGGCCCAGTAGAGAAGGCAACGAACACCTCTTTCGGCGCGTCCTGAGGTTTCGCGAGACCGGCTTCGAGCGAGTACTTCGTGGCGACAGGGTTGCTCCGGCAGGCGTCCAGAATCACGATGTTCCGTTTGGCCCTCTTGCGTTTTAGCTCATCGAAAATCTGGGCTACCGACATGCAGGCGAACTTGGCGGCGGAGATGGTGGCGACCTGGGGGAAATCCACGGGCACCAGAAAATTCTCATTTTCGATCTGGACGCCATGGCCTGCATAAAAGAACAGCGCCGTATCGTCGGGGCCGAGTTTATCCAGGAATTCGCCGATGACGCGGTCCATGTCGGCCTTCCTGGCGTTCTCCAGGAGGATGGTTTGGAAGCCGGCGGACTTGAGCGCCTGGTCCATGGCGCGCGCGTCATTGATGGCATTCTTCAGCGGGCTGATGGAATACGCGTCGTTGCCGATGACGAGCGCCACGCGCTTGCCGGTTTCCTGCGCGTGAAGCGCGGAGGCGAGACCGGCGAGTAACAGCAGCGTACACTTCAGCCAAGCCGGCTTGCGCCGCCCGGCGGATCGAACGATTCGCATTATTTCACCAGTGTCGAGGGTGAGTTCCCGAGGAACGTCACCTTGCGGTTGCGGTTGTCCAGGGTTGGATCGGCGGTGGCCTCCGCCGATACCAGCCGGTCGCCCAGGTAATTGTACTTGATATGGGAGGGCTTGCCCTGACCCTGAATCTCTTCCGACACCAGCCGGCCATCCTGATATTGCATGGTGCGCTCGTAGTTCCCGGTCTTTCCGAGGTAGCCGTGGATGGCGGTGAGCAGCATGCCATTCCATTCGAATTCGAGCACCTGCTCGGCGGGGGCGCCCTGCGGACCGCTCAATTGCTGGGCGCGGACGATGCGGCCGCTATCGTCATAGGCGATCCGGAAGTAGTAGACCTTCTCCCACACAAAGGGGTTGAAGAACGGGTTGCCCGATACTACCAGCGCCACGTTCTTTCCGGTGGTGCGCTGGATGGCGGCGGGATCCACCAGCGGGCTGTTGAGTGGCAGCACGCTCGATCGTTTGTACGCTTCGTCGGGATCCGCGGACGGGGCGGGGCGAGAGTCGTCGCCATCGGTGGCCCACACCACCTGCGGCACTCGGTCCTCATAGCCAAACGAGATTCTTTTCTCACCAGTCGCGTGTGCGGCGTTTTCGAAGCTGGGAGTAACCGACTTCAGCCGTTCGCCAGCCCACTCGAACGTTACGTGAAACTTGTTGGCCGCGTCGATACGGTCGATTCGCGGCTGGAACGCGAGACTGATGGGCGAATAGAACACACCCTTCGGCAGTTTCTCGCCGGAAAGCCAGTTGGGATCGCCCGCTGCCGCACCGGTGGGAGTTGCGCTGGAACGGAGCAGGCGGGTCGCCAGCGCCCGCTGCTCGGGGTTGGCATCGAGCGTGTCGGAAACTTCCAGGTAGTGCGTAAGCGCATTGCGGCCCTGCTTGGAATCGCGCTCGATCAACGCCACCATGCCGGCACAGTACAACAGGTCCGCATCGTCGGCGCTCATCTGCAGACCCTGTGCCGCCAGTTGGCGAGCCAGGCTGAAATTCCCCTCCGTCCAGGCCGCCGGAATCTTGTTTTTCAAGTTCTTCAGCGCGGCATTGAGATTGAAGAGAAGCCGATTGCGCAGCGCCTCGGCCGGAGCGCGCTCCTCGTCGACGGCGTGCAGATCGTAGGTGTCGAGCGCTGCCAGCGCTTCGGCGACCCGATCCTCGGCCGCCAGGATATCGGCCTCGGCGTACCAAACTTTCAAAGTCATGTCGCTGACGATCGTGGCCGGCAGGGAAACCCGCAGCACCGCTTCGGCATCCTGCACGTTCTTCAAGGCGTCGTCGAATTTCCTGGCCAGCTTATTCTGATCGGCGAAGTACAGATCGCGTTCCACCGCGCTCTGCGCGCCGGCGCTGAGCCTGGTGCGCTTTGCCTGCATATCCAAGGCGCTTCTGCGCGAATACTCCGTCCAGGCTTGCATGGCCAGTTCGTGCAAGCCGGAATCGGATGGCTTACGGAGGCTCGCCAGCAGGAACTCGCGATATGCCGCGCCGTAGTCGCCTTCCCGCTGGCGCGCGGTGGCCACCTTCACGTGGAGTTGGAGGCTGCCCTGCAAGGACTGCCGATGATCGTTCGCCAGCTCCGGAAAGGCTCGCTGGTAACGCTCCAGGTCGCGGTCGCCCAAGAGGAATGCATCCCACTGGGCAGCCGCGGCAAAGGCTTTCTGCACGGCGATCTTGCGATCGAGCCATGCCTTGCGCGCGATCAGATTCTGCCGCAGCTTGTCCTGCTCGGCAGAGTTGGGGTACACGGCCTGCGACAACGTGGCGAATTCTAGCCCCTGGTTGAGGACGTCAACCCCGCCCGCACCGGCTTCGAAGGTTTCGTAACGGCTGCGCATCGCATCCGCAACATACTTTTCAAGCGGAGCCAGCGCCGGGTTGGACGGGTATGCCTTCACCGCGGCGGACATCAATTCGACCTGGGTGGAAAAGCCCTTGCCTTTCCCTCCGATCAACTGGAGCGCCTGGTCGTCCTTGCAGAGTGCGGTCAATTCCTCGGCGCCCGCCGGAAGAAACGCCACCAGGCTGGAAATGGAGACCTCGGTTCCGGCCTTGTCGGAGGCGGACTGTTTGTATACGATCCTGACGCTCTTCCAGATGCCGGCGGGGTCGGACGGCGCATTCTTCGGCAGGCCTTCGGGCACAAGATAATCTGCCTTGCCGGCGTCGTATTGCAGCAGGACGCCGGAATCCGCGTCTTTCAGCAATGTGCCTCCCAGGCGGACCGCGGGAAGCTTGGAAGCCCCGGCGGCCATCGTTGGCTGGCTGCCCAGGCTCAGGGCTTTGTCTTTCCCATTGATCGCGATCGATACTGCGTCAGTGAACTGGAGCCCTTGTCCGGACCTTACAATCACGATACCGGCGCGTGCGGATACGCACAATAACAGGCTCGCTAGCGCCCTGTGCCAAGGGAGCATCTGAGTCGTATTCCCCTCTCAACCTACTGAATCGTAGAAGACCGGCTCGCAGGTGCGCTGCAAGCGTCAACAGCAAGAATGATAGATCGAGTTTACACGCAACAGGCGCGTTTTGGCAAGCTGGTTGGTCCCATCGGATCTGGTACCATTCGAGCGTATGGACGCCATACGAATCTCGCACGTAACCAGGACTTTTGGCAACGTCACCGCCGTAGACGACCTCTCGCTCACCGTGCCGGAGGGCTCGATTTACGGATTCATCGGGCCGAACGGCTCCGGCAAAACCACCACGATGCGCATGATCGTGAATATCTTTTACCCGGACCGCGGAGAGATTCGCCTTTTCGGCGATTGCCGGCCGGAGACGAGCACGGACCTGATCGGCTACTTGCCCGAAGAGCGCGGCCTGTATCAGAAGATGACCGTTCAGGCGCTGCTGGAATTCTACGGCGAGCTGCGCTCCGGGCACAGCGTGAAAGCGGAAGTCGCGCGCTGGCTGGAGAGACTCGAGTTGGCACACCGAGCCTCCGATAAGACGGAAACACTCAGCAAGGGCATGAGCCAAAAGGTTCAGTTCATCGCCACCGTAATCCCGGAGCCGAAGCTGCTGATTCTGGATGAACCCTTTAGCGGCCTCGATCCGGTGAGCGCGGAGGCAATCCGCGCGGCGATTCTGGATCTCCGCCGGCGCGGCGTCACGGTGATCCTGAGCACTCATGACATGCACCTGGCGGAAAGTCTGTGCGATTACATCCTGATGATCTTCCGCGGCAGGAAGGTGCTGGACGGCACCCTCAGCTCGATTCAGGATCAATACGGCGAGGACACCATACGGGTGACGGCTGAAGGCGGCGCGTCGGCCGTGCAATCGCTTCCCGGTGTCGAGCAGGTTCGCGACCTGGGACAGGTGCAGGAATTGCGGCTGGTGCGCGGCGCGGACCCGCAAAGTGCTTTGCGCGCGCTGGTGGCGCAGGCTCGCGTGACCAGTTTCTCCCTGGTGAAGCCTTCCCTGCACGACATTTTCATGCGCATTGCCGGCCCTGCGGCAGAGGAGGCGAACCATGCGAATGCATAAGGTTGTAACGATTGCCAAGCGCGACTATCTGGCGACGGTGCGCACCAAGGCGTTCCTGTTTGGCCTTGTGGTAGCGCCGATCCTGTTTGGCGGCGGATCGATCGGCATGTCGTTCCTCAAAGGCAAACCGGATTTGACGGATCGCCACGTTGCCATCGTCGATCACACGGGCGTGGTGGCCGACTCCCTGATCGGCGCCGCGCGCGAGAAGAACGAACGCGACATGTTCGACAAGAAGACGCACCGGCAGATCGCGGCGCGCTATGTGTTCGATACGATCGCGCCGGCTGCCGACGCCGCCGGTCGTCAACAGCAGTTGCTGGCGCTCTCCGACCGCGTACGCAGCAAGCAACTGGTGGCATTTCTCGAAATCGGCAAGGATGCCCTGCGCCCGCCCAAACCCTCCGACGATTCCGCCGAATTCGACTTGGGAACTAATAAGAAGACGGACCCCGACAAGGCAGTGTCGTACTACACCAATGCAGGTGGCATCGACGAGATGCGCATGTGGTTGAACGGCCCCATTAGCGATGGAATACGCCTGGCGCGGCTGGCACAACTCGGCATCGACATCCAGCACAACCCGGGCCTGACAGCTTGGGTCCGGATCGACGGGTTGAGCCTGGTGGAGCGCGACGAGAAGACTGGCGGCGTTCAGGCAGCGCATAAGCGCAGCGAATTCGAAGTCTTCGTGCCCATGTTCGTGGCCATCATTCTCGTCATGATCGTGATGGTGGGCTCTGCGCCCATGCTGCAAAACGTCACGCAGGACAAGAGCCAGCGGATTGTGGAAACGCTGCTGGGCGCAGCCAGCCCGTTCGAACTGATGACCGGCAAAGTGCTGGGCTCGGCCGCAGTCTCGATAACCAGCTCCTTACTGTATGTGATTGCCGGTTTGGTTGCGGTGAACGCCATGGGAGTCGCCGGCCTGTTGCCGCTCACTATCATCCCCTGGTTCTATGTGTACCTACTGACCGACGTGGTGATGCTGTGCGCTTTCGCAGCGGCGATGGGGGCGTGCTGCAGCACGCCGCAGGACGCGCAGAACCTCGCCATCGTGCTGCTGATGCCGTGCGTCATCCCCATGTTCATGCTGGTGACCGTGCTGCGGGAGCCCAATGGGATGATGGCCACGGCGATGTCGCTGGTTCCCCCGTTCACGCCAGTCCTGATGCTGCTGCGCCAAGCCATGCCCAACGGCGTTCCGGCATGGCAACCGTGGGTGGGACTGGCGGGCGCGCTGATTTTCGCTGTGGCAACCGTCTGGGCCGCTTCCCGGATCTTCCGTGTGGCGATTCTGATGCAAGGCAAGCCGCCGCGGCTGGCGGAGGCGCTGCGCTGGGCGCTGAAGGGGTGAGCGAGGCGTTGCGTGAGTACCGGTTGACAGGCGGAAGCGCCTGTCCCACATGCGTGCCGGCCGTTCCGATGAACGTGAGACAGACGCTTCCGTTTGTCAACTTGCCGCGCTATCGCTTCAACGGATCTTCCACCCACGGTGGCGTCGCGTCGATCAGCCGGCCCAGTTCTGGCTCCAGCGATTCCATGGCGCATTTCATGTCCCAGGCAATCTGGCGATAGCTGAAATGGCCCTTCACGCCGCTGCGCAGGCGGGAGATGTATTCGGCTTCGGCGAAATCCATCTTGA